>NZ_JBHTRF010000011.1:0-63004 GCF_042796115.1 Kitasatospora sp. NPDC056446
TAGTTGCGCTCGCGTCACGCAACATGGTCTACCGGATCAGGGCCTGCCCACGCAGGCGAATCACGCAAATTGATCACAACCAAATACGGGCCCTAGTAGAGGACGTGCGGGTAGTAGACCCGGGCGTCGACGTTGCCGTTGCCCTGGAGGGCGCCGATGTTGCCGCCGTTGCCGGCCGCGGCGAGCCCGTTGCTCTGGTTGCTCGCACCCGAACCGGTGGCGGCCTGCTGGGTGTTGACCACGTTTCCGTGGACGGTGCCGATGATGTTGTCGGAGCCGGTGTTGCTGACGACGCTGCCGTTGGAGTGGTCGGTCGCGGCGGCGCCGTTGTCGGCGTGCGCGGTGGCGGCACCGACGCCGACGAGGAGGAACGCCCCGAGGGCGGTGAAGGCGGCTGCGCGGAAACGGGACACGCTGGTCTCCCTGACTGGACGTGCGAATTGTGGCGCCGTCCGGAGTGGCCGCTCCGGAGCGCCGTTGCCTGGCGTCGCCCGTCCAGCATTCACCAGCGGTGTGGACGAACTCCACCGGACGGGTGGCAATTCCCCCGATGGTGGAGACCTGGTCAATTGGGAGTTGACCGCATTCCGTCATTCCGTCAAGAGGAAAGAAATGGTGGGCCGATTGTCGCACTGGCACACTGGGGACCCATGTCTGAAGGTGCCCCGCCCGAGCCCACCCCTGCCGAGGATCTGCGGACGACCGAGGTCGATCTCGGCGGCCTGGTGAACGTCCTCGCCACCCACCTCTACTCCACCCCGCTGGTCGCCCTGCGCGAACTGGTCCAGAACGCGCACGACTCGCACACCCGCCGACTCCTGGAGGACCCGGAGGGCGACCACCGCCCGCTGATCCGGGTGCGCGCCGACGCCGCCCGGCGGACCGTCGCCATCGAGGACACCGGGGCCGGCCTGACCGAGCCGGAGATCCACTCCTACCTCGCCACCGTCGGCACCGGCTACACCCGCATGCTGCGCGAACTGACCGGCAACCAGGAGCTGATCGGCGCCTTCGGGCTGGGCTTCCTGTCCGCCTTCTCGGTCGCCGACGAAGTCACCGTCACCACCACCTCGCACCGCGAGCCGCACCTCGGCCACCGCTACCGCAGCCGCGGCGGCGAGCAGTACCAGGTCGACCCCGTCCCCGCCCGGCACCGCCCGGGCACGGTCGTCGAGCTGGCCCTCAAGGCCGAGCACGCCCACCTCGCCGACGAGGACACCCTGCGCGACGTCCTCGGCCGCTACTGCGTGCTGCTGCCGATCCCGGTGTACGTCGGCGAGGACGAGCAGCCGGTCAACTCCGTCGAGGTGCCCTGGCGCCGGAGCGCGGACGGGGACCCGTACGCCGCCCGGATGCGCTTCGCCACCGCCTTCGGCCGCCGCTTCGAGCCGCTCACCGCCTTCCCCGTCCACCCGGTCGACGGCGCCACCGACGCGGTCGGCCTGCTCTGGGTCCAGGACGGCGGCACCTACGGCAGCAGCGACAACCGCGACCTCGCCGTCTACCTGCGCGGCATGCTGCTCGCCGAGGACGCCCGCGACCTGCTGCCCAGCTGGGCCGGGTTCATCGGCGGCGTGGTCGAGTCCAACCGGCTCACCCCCACCGCCAGCCGCGAGGACCTCCAGCGCGACGAGCACTACCGCGCCCTCCGCGAGGCCCTCACCGACGCCATCGTCGACGGACTGTACGAGACCGCCCGGCTGCGCCCCGCCGCCTGGCGCCGCATCCTCACCCGGCACGGCCAGGACCTGCTCGGCGCCGCGCTCTGCGACGAGCGGCTGTTCACCCTGCTCGCCGACGACGTCCCGGTACCCACCTCGCAGGGCGACCTCACCGCCGGCGCGCTGCGGGCCGCCGGCGGCGGAGCGGTGCACGTCGCGCTCGGCAGCGGCGGCGGCTTCGAGGAGATGCTGTACCGGGCGATGCGGGTGCCGATCGCGCGCGGCGACCGCTACGCCGTCCTGCCGTTCCTGCGCCGCTACGCCCAGCTGCGCGGCTGCCGGCTGGTCGAACTGGGCAGCGAGCGGGGCGACCGCGAGCTGTTCCGCGACCCGGAGCGCCCGCTGCCGGACGGCGAGGCGGCCTGGCTGGCCGGCGCCCTCGCCGACCCGGGCGAGCAGCTCGTCCCGGCCCGTTTCGACCCGCCCGGCCTGCCGCTGGTGCTGGTCCCGGACCGCGAGGCCGAGCTGAAGGCGCGGATCGAGGACGACCGGGCCGACGCCCGGATCCCGTCCGCCGCGCTGCGGCTGGCCCGCGCCTTCACCGCCCGCACCGACGGCGAGGTCAGGGCCCGGCTCTACCTCAACCTGGCCTGCCCGGCGGTCCTGGACCTGCTCGCCGCCTACCGCACCGGGCACACCGGCAGCGCCACCGCGGCCGGACTGCTCCGCTCGCTCAAGGTGATCATGGCGGCGGCCTCCGCCGGCCCCGCCGAGGGGGACCTCACCGCGGCGCTGACCGGCATCGGCACCGCGGTCTCCGCGCTGACCGCCGCCGTCCCGGCCGGCCTGCCGGACGTCCCGGACAGCCCCGGCGCCCTGTCGGACGAAGCGTGACGGACGGACTGTCAGTGGCCCGCGGTAGACAACTCATCGGTACGACGCAGGGGGAAGCAGCATGACCACCGACATCTGGGCCTGGGTGCGCGACGCCCACCGGCAGCTGGCCGAGGCCGGCCACCACCGGCTGGCCGACGCCATCGTCGAGCTGCCCGGGCACGCCACCGAGGGGCGCAACGACCAGCTCGACGCGCTCCACCCGGAGGCGGTCGCCGCCGCCCGCGCGCTCGGCCTGCCCTGGGTCGAGGTCTACCTGCGGCACTGGCGGATGCAGAACCTGCTGAACAAGCGCCAGCAGGGCGAGGCGGTGCTGCCCGAGGCGATCGACCTGCTGGAGTTCGCCCACCGGGAGGAGACGGCCGGCTGCCCGCAGTCCGTCTGCGTGGTGCAGGACTTCGCGATCTGCCACGCCCGGGTCGACGGGCCCGGGTACGTGGCCGAGCGGCTGGAGGTGGTCGGCGAGACGCTGGACCGGATCGAGCCCGCCCGGGCCTGCTACGACTGCCTCTCCCGCGAGTACTCCGACGCCCTGGAGGACGACGGCCGGGCCGCCGAGGCGCTCGACCACCTGGACACCGCCGCCAACCGGATGCGCGCGGCCGGCCAGCAGGTCTCGCTCCGCTTCCACCAGGCCAGGGCCGGCACCCTGCACCTGCTGGGCCGGTACGACGAGGTGCTGGAGCTGCTGGACACGGCGGAGCGCGCCGAGCAGGCGCAGGGGAACCAGCTGGACGAGCGCGACCGGCGCTGGGGCGCCGCGCTGCGCGCCCGCTCGCTCGCCGCGCTCGGCCGTACCGAGGAGGCGATCGCCCTGCTCCCGGACCGCACCGAGGCCGAGCGGCACGCCGACCTGCGGGCCACCTGGACGCAGACGGTCGAGCTGCTGGTCACGGCCGGCGCCTGGGAGAACGACGCCGAGCTGGGCGCCGTCCTGGCCGGCTGGGCCGGGTACCTGGACGGCGTCGGCGCGCACCGCCCGTGCGTGGACCTGCTGCTGGCGGCGGGCCGGCTCGCGCTCGCCCGCGGCGCCCGCACGGTGGCGCTGACGCTCGCCGCGACCGGGGAGCGCAAGCTCACCAGCCTGCGCCGCACCGACGGCGTGTCGGAGGAGGTCGCCGCCCTGCGCGCGGCCGCCGAGGCGCTGCCCGAGCCCGAGCTGCCCGTCCCGCCGGGCGAGCTGGAGGCCCACCTGGCCCAGGCCGGGGTGCCCTACGAGACCGCCGCCGACCTGCTCTCCGTCGCCCTGGACCGGTACCGGGGTGAGCAGGCCGGCGCCACCGGGTTGGCGGTGCTCCTGGCCACCGTGCTGGGCGGCCTCGGCCACGACCGCGCCGCGGCCGACCTGCTGTGGCAGCGGCTGGACGCCGACCCGGGGGACCGCGAGCTGACCGGCACGCTCGGCGAGGTGCTGATCGAGGCCGGGGACGCCGAGGGCGTGCGCCGCCTCGCCGACCGGCTGTCCGCCGACGCGCCGGCCGACGGGCACTGGATACGCGCCCGCTGGGCCGCCGCCGAAGGCCGCTGGGCCGAGGCGCTGGAGCGGTGCCGGACGATCCTGGCGCTGGACGACGAGGTGCTCAACACCCGGCGGCTGGCCGCCCGCGCCGCCACCGAGCTGGGCGAGCACGCGACCGCGCAGCGGTTCTACCAGGAGCTGCTGGAGCGCGCCCTGCCCGTCGACGCGGCCCCGGCGGAGGAGGTCCACCGGCAGGTCCAGGAGCCGGACCTCTGGCACCTGATCACCGCGGCCACCGCCAACCGGGACTGGGCCGTGGTCCGTTCCACCGGCGCGCTGCTCGACCTGGAGTTCGACGAGCCCGAGGGCCCGGTGGACGAGGAGTGGCAGCTGGTCACGGTCAGGGCCACCCGCACCAACGGCACGACGGCCGACCTGCCCGCCGTCCGGACGGGACCGGCCACCGCCCGCATCCTGCCGGTGCTCGGCGAGGACCTGACGCTCAACCACGGCGACGTGGTGGTCTTCGCCCCGGCGCTGCTGGAGCACCCGCCGGCCGAGGACGCCCCCGAGGAGGAGCGCCGGCGCTGGCGCCCGGTGTTCCGGCAGCTGACCCTGCTCGACCCGGCGGGGTACACCACCTACTGGATCGACGGCGGCTGGCCCGGCGACGACACCTGGGCCGCCCTGCGCGAGCGGCTGCAGGAGGCCGGCTACGCGGTCTGGGCCTACAGCGGGGACCAGTACCGGATCACCGACCCGGCGGCCGACGAGGAGACGCTGCCCGGGATCTACGCGGCCGTCGGGGTGCCGCCGACCGCCTCGGCGGCCGAGGCCGACGCGCTGCTGCACCGGCTGACGGGCGACTGGCCGCACCCGCTGGCCTGGTCGGCGCTGGCCGAGGCGGCCGGTGCCGACGTCGCCCGGCACGAGGAGATCGTCGAGCGCTACGGCCTCTGACGCCTCCGGCTCCTCCTGCTCGCCCCGGCTGCTTCGCCGCCGGGGCGAGCCCCCGGCCCGGGAACCATCCGCCCCCGGGACGAGTCTTTGTCAATGCTTTACCATTCCATTGCCAAGACTCGACCTCCGGGAGTGCCCGCACCGTGACCAGCCTCGCCCTCGGCCCGTCCTGGCTCGATCCGACCACCCTGATCTCCACCTTCGGCCTGGTCGGCATCCTGGCCATCGTCTTCGCCGAGTCCGGCCTGCTGATCGGCTTCTTCCTGCCCGGCGACTCGCTGCTGTTCACCACCGGGCTGCTGGTGGCCGGCGGCACCTACCTGCACCAGCCGCTGTGGGTGGTCTGCGCGCTGATCGTGGTGGCGGCGGTGGCGGGCGACCAGGTCGGCTACCTCTTCGGCCGCAAGGTCGGACCGGGCCTCTTCCGCCGCCCGGACTCCCGGGTCTTCAAGCAGGAGAACGTCGAGAAGGCCGCCGCCTTCTTCGAGCGGCACGGGCCCAAGGCGATCGTGCTGGCCCGCTTCGTGCCGATCGTGCGGACCTTCACCCCGATCGTCGCCGGGGTGAGCAGGATGAACTACCGCAGCTTCGTGCTGTTCAACGTGGTCGGCGGCGTGCTGTGGGGCGGCGGTGTCACCGTGCTCGGCTACTTCCTGGGGCAGATCCCGTTCGTCCGGGACAACATCGAGGCCATCCTGGTCGGGATCGTGCTGCTCTCCGTGGTCCCGGTGGCGGTCGAACTGCTGCGGGCCCGCCGGTCCGGCGCGGCCCCCGCCGTCCGGAACCGCGCCGGGTAGGCGCCCGCCGCCCAGGCCGTGGGACGTCGCGTACATGTGCGTCCGGCTGTTCGATCAGGCAAGGTGTAACCCGAGATCGAACGGCGGCCGACGGCCGCCAGGGGCGGCAAGGAGCGGAAGTGCCGAAGCGGGGCCGACCGGGTGCGGGCAAGCGGGCGAGGGGAGGCCGGGCGGTCCGCCAGCCGCGGCAGGCGCCGCCGACGCCGGTGCATCCCGCCGAGGCCCCGCCCACCGAGGGCCTGCTCGGCCACCCCGCCCCGGTCGTCGAGCCGACCGTCGTCGTCCCGTTCGTCCCGCCCGTCCTGGAGACGAAGGGCCTGCTGGCGCCCGAGCCGACGCCCGTAGCGGCGCCCGAGCCCGAGCCCGCCCCCGGGCCGGCCCCGACGCCCGCCCCCGCGCCCGCCCTCGCGCCCGTTCCGCGCCCGGAGGCGGGAGCGGGGCCGGGCGCGGAGCCGCACCCCGAGCTCACCGTCGACCTGCGCCCCCGGGACGCGGCCCCCCGGGACGCGGCCCCCCGGGACGCCCGCCCGGCCCGCCGCCGCTCGGCCGAGGACACCCTCACCCCCGAGGAGTGGCGGGCGGCCGGCTACACCCCGCCCACCGGCATCCCGATCCCCGAGCTGACCGCCGGCGCCCCCGGCGAGGCGCCCTGGCCGGACCGGATGCGCACGCTGCTGCGCACCCCGATGTCCGAGCGCCCCGCCTTCGAGCGGACCGCCCGCGAGATGCACCCCTCCGCGAACCCGGCCCGCAACGTCCCCCGCATCCTCGACCTGACCCTGCGCATCGGCGAGCTGCTGCTGGCCAGCGGCGAGGCCGCCGAGGACGTCGAGGCGGCGATGCTCGGCATCGCGCACGCCTACCGGCTGGACCGCTGCGAGCCGCAGGTGACCTTCACCCTGATCGGCATCTCGCACCAGCCCTCGCTGGTCGAGCCGCCGGTCACCGCCGACCGGGTGGTGCGCCGCCGCACCTCGGACTACACCCGGCTGAACGCGGTGTACCAGCTGGTCGCGGACATCACCGCGGAGCGGGTGACGGTCAACGACGCGTACCGCCGGCTCGCCCTGATCCGCCGCAACCGGCACCCGTACCCGGGCTGGCTGCTGGCCCTGACCACCGGCCTGCTGGCCGGCGCGGCGACCTTCCTGGTCGGCGGGCGGATCGACGACAAGGCCTGGCTGGTCTTCGCCAGCGCCTTCGTCGCGGCCGTCCTCGGCGACCGGCTGGCCTCGGCACTGGCCAAGCGCCGGCTGCCGGAGTTCTACCAGTTCGTGGCGGCGGCGATGCCCGCTGCGGCCTCCGGGATCATCCTGTCCTTCAACGACTGGGGCCTGCGCGGGTCGGTGGTGATCACCGGTGGCCTGTTCGCCCTGCTGCCCGGGCGCGCCCTGGTGGCCGCCGTCCAGGACGGCCTGACCGGCTTCTACATCACCGCCGCGGCCCGGCTGCTGGAAGTGATCTACCTGGTCGCGGGCATCGTGATCGGGGTGATGGTGATCCTCTACCTGGGCGTCGGTTTCGAGGCGAAGCTGCGCCCGGACGAGAGCCTGGTGGGCGTCAACTACCCGCCGGTCCAGATGGTGGCCGCGATGGTGCTGACCCTGGCCTTCGCGACGCTGCTGCAGACCGACCGCCGCACGCTCGCCCTGGTCACCGTCAACAGCGGCATCGGCTGGGCCAGCTACGGCGCGCTGGTGTTCAACGCGGGCGTCAACCCGATCGCGGCGACCGGCGTGGCGGCCGGCCTGGTCGGCCTCTTCGGCCAGCTGATGGCGCGCTACCGCAACGGCTCGGCGCTGCCGTACGTGACCGCCGCGATCGGCCCGCTGATGCCGGGTTCGGCGCTCTACCTGGGGATGCTCGCCTTCGCCCAGGGGCACTCCGGCACCGGCCTGGTGTCGGTCTTCCGGGCGGCGGCGATCGCGATGGCGCTGGCGATCGGGGTGAACCTCGGCGGGGAGATCGCCCGGCTCTTCCTGAAGCTGCCGGTCGGCGCCGAGCTCCCGTCGCTGTACCCGGTGGTGCCGCGCCGGGCGGCCAAGCGCACCCGAGGGTTCTGACCGCGCGTTGACCCGGGTCGGAGGCCCGTCGGGCCCCGGGCCATGTCACACCGGACAGGACGCAGGACCAGGAACGAAGGTAAGACGCATGACCACACTGCTGGACAGCTACCGCGAGCACATCGTCAACGCGCACAAGCAACCGCTGTTCCTGCTGCTGGTCGGCTTCATCACCTCCTTCGTCTTCATCCGGTTCAGCGTCCGGATGATCCGGGCCCAGGTGAGCTGGTGGCCGGGCAACGTGACCCCCGGCGGCCTGCACATCCACCACATGGTGTTCGGCCTGGGCTTCCTGCTGCTCGGCGGGGTGGGCGTGTTCGCCACCTACGGCGGGCAGCCGTGGATGGACTGGTTCGGGCTGGCCTTCGGCATCGGCTGCGGCCTGGTGCTGGACGAGTTCGCGCTGATCCTGCACCTGGACGACGTCTACTGGGGCGAGCAGGGCCGCAAGTCGGTGGACGCGGTGATCTTCGGGATCCTGTTCACCGCCCTGCTGCTGATCGGGTACGTGCCGTTCGGCGCGCTGCCCGGCGAGGACACCAAGTGGGGCCTGATCACGATCATCTCGGTGAACGCGCTGGCCTCGGTGATCACCCTGCTCAAGGGCAAGATGTGGACCGGCCTGCTCGGGATCATGATCCCCGGCCTGTCCTGGATCGGCGCGATCAGGCTGGCCCGGCCGAGCAGTCCCTGGGCCCGCTGGCGGTACACCGCGCGCCCCCGGCGCCGGGCGCGCGCGCTGCGGCGCGAGCGCCTGTTGCACCGGCGCGCGGACCAGGCCCGCACCTGGCTCTTCGACCTGATCGCCGGCGCCCCCGACAAGGTGCCCGCCAACCACCCCGCCGCGCACCGGGTGGCCGAGCGGATGGCCGCCCGGGCCAGCGCCCACCTGGACGCGCACGCCGCCCGGGCCCTGGCCCGGCGCCGGGCCCGGCTGGCCGACCGCCGCTCGGCGGCCTCCGCCGGGGCGGCGCAGTCACCGGCCGGGGACGGCCCGGAGCACGGCGGCACGGGGGCCGGCCCGGGCCGCACCCACCGGGCGCAGCAGCGCCGCCGTACGGTCCGGGCCGGGCGCAGCCGGACGTACGCGGTCGGTCCGACCGGGGTGGAGCGGAGGCCCGTGCGACACCCCCGGCTGCGGACGCACACCCCTCGGATCCACCGGTAGTTCGCATACCCTGGGCGTCCGGCCGGAGTCGAGCCCTGGTCGGATCATCCGATGGTCACTCGACCGGCGGAGCGCTTTCGAGGTGTGAACGCCCTCGGAATTGAGAACATGAGCGTCATGTGACCGTTCTGTCACGTGATGGGATGATTCGTCGGATTTGCTGCCGCCCGGCCACCGCCCGCCCGTGCGCCGCGCACCCGTCCGTCGCCCTCCCCTCCGGACCCGTCAGAAGGGAAGTGGCGTGGCGCGCAGGCTCCTGCCGACCCTCCTCTTGTCGCTCACCGCCCTGCTCGGGCTGCTGCCCGCCGCCCAGGCCGCCCGGGCCGACCCCGAACCGGCCGCGGGCCGGGCGCGCGGGGAGGAGCCGTACCCGAGCACCGAGGAGATCGACCGCGCCCGCGCCGAGGCCGCCGGCAAGGCCTCCTCGGCCGCCGCCCTGGAAGCCGCGCTCACCGCCGCCCGGACCGAGCTGGACCGGGCCGGACGCGGCGCCGAACAGGCCGTCGAGGCCTACAACGGCGCCCAGCTCGCCCTCACCCGGGCCCGCGCCGAGGAGGGCGCCGCCGCCCGGCGCGCCGCCGCCGCCGAGGCCGAGCGGTCGGCGGCGACCGAGGACGCGGCCCGGCTCGCCGCCGAGACGTACCGTCAGGGCGCGGGCGCCGAACTGTCCGCGTTCAACGCGCTGCTCGGCGCCCACGGCCCACGCGAAGCGGGCGACCGCGCCGCCGTGATCGGCGTGGCCAGCGAACGCACCCGGCAGATCCTGGACGCCGCCACCTCCACGGCCGCCACCGCCAGGAGCACCGCCGCCGCCGCCCGCACCGCGACCGAGTCCGCCGCGAAGGCCGCCGTCGAGGTCGGCGCGGCCAGGACGCGGGCCGAACAGCGGCTGGCCGCCCAGCGGGACGCGGTCGCCGCCTCCGCCCGGCGCCGCGAGCAGCTGCTCACCGAACTGGCCGCCGCCCGGAACACCACCGTCGAGCTGGAGCGGGCCCGGCGCGAGGCGCTGGAGGCGATCGCCGCCCGGGAGGCCGAAGCCGCCGCCCGGGCCGCCGCCGAACAGGCCGCCCGGGAGGCCGAGGCCGCCGAAGCGGCGGCGGCCGAGGCCGCGGCAGCCGCCGCCAAGGCCGCCGCCGCACCGCCCGCAGGTCCGGCGGCCGCACCGCCCGCAGCCCCGGCCCGCCCGTGGTCCGCCGAGGGCGCCGCCGCCGCCGTGGCCTTCGCCAAGTCCAAGATCGGCCTGCCCTACATCTGGGGCGGCGAGGGCCCGGCCGGCTACGACTGCTCGGGGCTGACCATGATGGCCTGGCGCGAGGGCGGCCGGCCGCTCAACCACTTCGCCGCCGACCAGTACGCCCAGAGCACCCGGATCGGCTACCGCCAGCTGCGCCCCGGGGACCTCGTCTTCTGGACCGACACCGGCCGCGCCGCCGACATCTTCCACGTCGGGCTCTACATCGGCGACGACCAGATGATCGAGGCCCCGCGCGCGGGCATGCCGGTCAAACAGGCCAGCCTCTGGATCATGGGCACCCCGGACTTCTACGCCCGCCCCTGACCCCGGCCGCCGTCTGTCGGTGCCCCGCGCTAGCGTGGCCGCCCGGACCGTCGCGGAGTTTCCAGGGAGGCGTCATGAGGCTGAGGGATGTCGAGGCGGGGGACGTGGAGGCCTACGTCCGGATGCGCTGCGACCCGGTGATGATGGCCGAGTTGGGCGGGCCGCTGCCCCGGGAGCGGGTGGAGGACCGGCTGCGCAAGGACGTCGTCGAGGCGGCGGCGGACCGCTGCTGGATCAAGGCGATCGTCCCGGACGGCGCCGGGGAGGGCGAGGTCGCGGGCACGGTCGCGCTCTGGTCGGCCGAGGAGGACGGCGCGACGGTCTCCGAGATCGGCTGGATGGTGCTGCCCGAGTACCAGGGCCGGGGCCTCGCCAAGGCGGCCGTCCGCCGGGTGCTGGACGCCGCCGCCGCGGACGGCCGCTGGGGCACGGTGCACGCCAACCCGGGGGCCACCAACGGCCCGTCCAACGGGATCTGCCGGGCGCTCGGCTTCCGGCTGGTCGGCGAGCGGGACCTGGACTTCGCGGACCGCGTCCTGCGGACCAACCACTGGGTGGTGGAACCGGGGGAGCACCGGGGCCGGGGCACGGAATAAACCGGGTGCCGCCGCGCGGGTGCCGCCGTACCGTGACCCCATGGGCAACAGCAGCGGTCACACCGCCGTCGACACGGTGAACGGGCTCCTGGTACGGGCGATTTCCGAGGACGAGGTGGCGGTCTGGGACCGCGCGCTCGCCGTCGGCTTCCTGCGTTCGAGCATCGAGAGCGCGGCGGAGGTGCGCCGCCGGCAGTGGCAGCCGGGCCGGTTGCTGGCCGGCTTCGACGGCGACCGCCAGGTCTCCACCTTCCGCAGTTTCGATGCCGAGCTGACCGTCCCCGGCGGGGCGGTCGTCACGGCCGACGCCATCAGCCATGTCACGGTCAGCGCCACCCACCGCCGCCGGGGCCTGCTCAGCACGATGATGCGCCGGGACCTCGCGGCCGCCGCCGAGCGCGGCACGCCGGTCGCCATCCTGGTTGCCGCCGAGTACAACATCTACGGCCGGTTCGGTTTCGGCCCGGCCACCCGGAGCGCCGGCCTGCGCATCGACCTGCGCCGCACCCGGGGCCTGCGCGACGGCCTGCCGGGTGTTCCCGGCGGCCGGATCGACTTCGTGACCATGGCGGAGGTGCGCGAGCTCGGGCCCGCTCTGCACGACCGCTGGCGGCGCACCCAGCCGGGCGCGATCGACCGCGACGAGCTGTGGTGGCAGCGGACCACCGGCGAGGTCCAGGTGCCGGGCTTCGACTTCAAGGAGCCGTTCGCGGTCGTCCACCGGGACGCCGACGGCACGGTCACCGGCCTGGCGGTCTACCGGGTCGACGGCAAGTGGGACGGCTCCTACCCCGACTGCACGCTCACCGTCGAGGAGTTCACCGCCCTCGACCTGCCCACCTCGGTCGAGCTGTGGCGCTTCCTGCTGTCCGTCGACTGGGTGGCCAGGGTCGCGGTGGGCAACGCCTCCCCGGACTCCCCGCTGCCGCTGCTGTTGCAGGACCCTCGTGCGGCCACCCCTCACGAGGAGGACTCCGACTTCACCTGGCTCCGGGTGCTGGACGTCGAGGCCGCCTTCGGCGCCCGGACGTACGGCGCCGCCGGGCGGGTGGTGCTGGAGGTCGAGGACAAGCTCGGCTTCGCGTCCGGCCGTTGGGAGCTCCGGACGGCCGCCGACGGCACCGGCCGCTGCACCCGCACCACGGACGACGCCGACCTCGCCCTCGGCGCCTCGGAGCTGGGCTCGCTCTACCTCGGCGGCGAGACCGTCCCGAGGCTGGCCGCGGCCGGGCTGGTCACCGAACTGCGCCCCGGCGCGGTCGCCGCCGCGGACCTGCTGCTGCGCACTCCGCTGCGGGCCTGGAACCCGGACATCTTCTGACGGGCAGGTCCCGAACGACCGGAGGCCGGCCCCGTGGCGGGGCCGGCCTCCGGCGTCTGCGGTCCACGTCCGCCGGGCGCTACTTGACCGCCGTCTTGCCGATGGTCGGCAGGATGAAGTCCTGGATCAGCCCCTTGGCATCACGGACGATCGGCCGGAACACCCGGTAGCGCGAGAGGTTGATCACCCGGGCCGCCATCGGGGTGGAGCGGCGGACGAACTCCCGGGTCCGCTCGGTGTCCTCGGTCCGGTCGAAGACCCAGTAGAGCACCACGACCATGAGGTGCAGCCAGAGCACGTCGGGCAGCAGCTCGACCAGTTCGGCGTCCAGCTTCGGTGCCAGTTCCGAACCCTGGAGGACGTCGCGGAACAGCTCGACCGCCGTCGCCCGGGCCGGGTGGGACTCGTTGGAGAACGGGCTCAGCGAGCTGGTCGGGTCGGCGGCCGTCCGGAAGAACTGCGCGGAGAACTCGTGGTAGGGCGCGGCCGTGTCGAGCCAGGACGTCAGCGCGATCTCCAGGCGCTCGGCGAAGTCCCGCGTATGGGCCATGCGGTTCCTGGCGTCCGCCGCATGGTCGTACGTCATCTGGTCGTAGAACCCTTGGATCAGGAATTCCTTGGCCGAGAAGTAGTAATAGGCGTTGCCGACCGACACGCCCGCCTCGGTGGCGATGGCGCGCATGGTGGTCTTCTCGTAGCCCCGCTCCTGGAACAGCCGCATGGCCGTCTCCAGGATCAGGGCGCGGGTCGCCTCACTCTTGTCGGTCTTCGGCTGTGCCCGGCCGCCGGGCAGGGGCCCGCTCTCCGCGCCGGGTGCGGCCGAGTCCTCGGCCGCACCCTTCTCGCCGTCCGCTCGGTTCGTCGCTGCCAGGTCGTCCACGGGGACGAGCCTAGCCGGAGACGAGGCTCCATCCGGTGTCGGTGTTCGTGGCACCGGCTGCCCCCTCCGCACCCGGTGCCACGTCCACCATCCCCCGTGATTCGAACACGTTCAAAATCCTGGCAGAACTGTAGACGCTTCGGTTGAACATGTTCAACTCCATCTCTGTGGGAGGCTGGTCACATGATCAGTTCAGAGCAGACCGTGATCCGGCGCGGCGGAGTACGGGACGCCGACGACGTCGCCGGACTGCACGCGCACAGTTGGCGCACCACCTACCGGGGGATCGTCCCGGAGGCGGCGCTCGGCGACGGGATGGTCGCCCAGCGGCGTGAGCTGTGGGAACTGCGGCTGGACGCGGACTACGGCGAGCCGGAGAACACGCCCGAGCTGCTGATCGGCGAACGGGCGGGCGAGGTGGCCGGGTTCATCTACCTCGTCCCGCAGCCGGACGGCCGGGTGCTGATCGACAACCTGCACGTGCGCCCGGGCCTGACCGGTGCCGGCATCGGGCACGACCTGCTGGCCGCGGCCCGTGCCTTCGTCGCCGAGCGGCACCCCGGCGCCGAACTCTTCCTGGAGGTGCTGCGGGACAACACCCGCGCGATCGCCTTCTACGAGCGTGAGGGCGCCGTGCGGGTCCGGGCGCAGGAGGGTGTCTTCCCGGGCGGGTTCCTGCTGCCCGAGTACGTGTACGCCTGGCCGGGGCAGCCGTAGCCCGGCCCTTGTCGTGGGTCAGTCGTGGGTGAGTCGTGTCGTCGGGTCGGTCGCGTCGTAGGCCGAGGTCGATGGTCGAAGTCGTAGGCCGAAGTCGGTGGACGAAGCTGTCGGGCGCCGGAGGGCCGGTCGGTCGAGGCGGGTCAGTCGACGTCGTAGACCGTCACCGGCACACCGCGCGCCGTCAGCCGGGCGGTGACCAGCGGCTCGACCTGCTCCCAGCGCCCGCCCGCCAGCCCGCAGCCGATCCGCGGCATGTGGACGGAGGCGCCGAGGTCGAGCGCGCGATCGCCCAGGGCCGCCAGCCCGGAGTCGATCGCCTCGTACCGCACGGGCACCCCGGTGGAGCGCCCGGTCCGGATGCCGCGCTGGCCGACCAGGTTGGCCACCCAGACGTACGGCTCGACCCGCACCACTTGCAGGGCGCCGAGGCCGAAGTCGTTCTCCGCCCGCTCCCGGTGCCGGCGCCGGAACGCCGACTCGGGCTCGGGCCAGCGTCTGGAGAGCGCGAGCACGAAGCCCTTGCCCCAGCCGCCGAGGTCGTTGCAGACATGCGCGATCACCTTCACGCCCTTGCCGCGGGGCGCGGTGGCATCGCCTCGGACGTAGGTGATTTCTGCCATGACACGACGTTAGACGGAGCCACTGACAACCCGCTCGGAATTATCCGCCGGCCCCTTCCCGGGCCGGTGGGCACCGTCCGCCGCGCCCTTCGGCGCCGCCAGGTGCCGCCGCCCGGCGAGCGCGATCAGCAGCGCGATCCCGGCGGCCGAGGCCGGCAGGGCGTAGCCGGTGCCGGGGGCGGTGTGCTCGGCGACCGTCCCGGCGAGCGCCGCACCGGCCGAGATGCCGACCACGATGCCGGACACCGCCATCGCCATGCCCTCGTTGAACTGCCGTTGCGGCAGCAGTTCCTGGACGAGCGTCATCCCGGTGACCATGGTCGGCGCGGTGGCCGTGCCGGCCGCGAACAGCGCCGCCCCGAGCACCCCGAGCCCGGCCCCGCCCAGCCCGGCGGCGAGCGGCAGCAGCAGCACCCCGGCCATCGCCGACGCGCCGAGCAGGAAGCGCGCGCCCGGGGCCCGGCGCGGTGTCAGCAGCCCGAACAGCAGTCCCGCCACGCAGGATCCGGCCGCGACCAGGGCCAGCAGCACGCCGGCCACCGCCTTGTGCCCGAGCGCGTCGGCGTACGCCACGGTGGTGATCTCGGTCGCGCCGAAGACCATGCCGGTGGCGAGGAAGGTCAGCACCAGCACCCGAAGCCCGGGCACCCGCAGCGGGGAGCGGCGCCGCTCCCCGTCCGGTGCCTGCCCGCCCGGTGCCCGTCCGCCCGGTGCCCGTCCGTCCGGTGCGGCGGGCGGCAGCGGGGGTTCGGTGCGCCGCTGGGCGGCGAACAGCAGGGCGCCGGTGGTGCCGAGGGTGCCGGCGGTGACCAGCCCGGCCTCCGGGGCGAGTGTCGTGCAGAGCAGCATCGCGAGCACCGGCCCGGCCATGAAGCAGAGCTCGTCCAGCGCCTGTTCGAAGGAGTTGGCCAGGTGCCGGGCGGCCGGGTCGTCCCGGTACAGGTGCGCCCAGCGGGAGCGGGCCATGCCGCCGAGGTTGGGCGCGGCGGCGCAGGCCGCGGAGCACAGGTACAGGGTCCAGTCCGGTGCGCCGAGCCGGACGCAGAGCAGCAGGGCGGTGAGCGGGACGGCGTTGCCGACCGCTGCCGGTACCGTCACCCGCGCCTGCCCGTACCGGTCCACCAGCCGTCCGATCAGCGGCATCCCGATCGCGCCGGTGACGAGACCGGCCGCCGAGACCGCCCCGGCCAGCCCGTAGGAGCCGCGCCGTTCGGAGAGCAGCACCACCAGCGAGACGCCGGTCATCGACAGCGCGATCCGGCCGAGCAGGCCGGCCAGGGTGAAGGCGGTGGCGCCGGGGGCCGTGAACAGCCGCCGGTAGGAGGCGGGGAGGGCGCGCGGGGGCATCGGGCTCCTGGGCAGGGCGAGGGGGATGCGGCAAGCCTGGGCGCGGGGGCGGGGCGCCGTCCAACACCTGTTCCGCCGCACTCACAACACCCTGTTGTTAATCTGCCGCCCATGCCCCGTGACCTGCACCCCCGTCTGCTCCGCGGCTTCGTCGCGACCGCCGAGACCCTGCACTTCGGCCGGGCCGCCGAGCGGCTGCACATCGCCCAGCAGGCGCTCAGCCGGGACATCCGCACCCTGGAGGGGCTGCTCGGCGACCCGCTGTTCACCCGCACCACCCGCAGCGTCGGCCTCACCCCGGCCGGACAGCGACTGCTGCCCCGGGTCCGCCGGCTCCTCGCCCTGCACGACGAGATCCTCGCCGAGGCCGGCGGCGCGGGCGCCGCCCGTCCGCTGCTGCTCGACCTCAACAGCGACGTGACCGGCCCGGACCTCACCGCCGACCGGGTGCTGGAACGGGCCCGCGCCGCCTGGCCGGAGGGGGAGCTGCTGGCCCGCTTCCACGGCGGCCTGGCCGCGGCCGCCGCCGAACTGCTGGCCCACCGGCTGGACGCCTCCTTCGGCCGCTTCGCCGGGCTGCCCGCCCCGGTGCGCGTCCAACTCGTCCAGCTGCCGGTGCGGTTGGAGCGGGTCTCGGTGATGATGGCGGACACCCACCCGCTCGCCGCCCGTCCGCGGCTGCGGCTGGAGGAACTGGCCGGGCACCCGGTCGACATCTGCGCGGGCAACCCGGCCACCACCGAGTGGACCGACCTCGGCGCCCGGCTGCTGCGCGACCACGGACTGACGGCGGCCGACCCGTACGTCCCGCCGGTCGGCGTGGACGAGACCGCCCGCTACCTCGTCCGGCACGGCGACCCGATGCTGACCACCGTCGGCGGGCCGAGGATCCCCGGCACGGTGAACGTGCCGCTGGTGGAGCCGGTGCCGCTGAGCCTGGTCAGCCTGGTGCACCGGCCCGGCGAGCGCCATCCGGGGCTGCGGGCGCTGGCCGCGGCGGCGGGCGGGCTCGGCGCCGCCGAGGGCTGGCTGCGCCGCCCGCCGGGCAGCTGGCTCCCGGCGGCGGACGCGGCGCTGCTCCCGGCCGGGTAGCGAGGGCGGCGGGAGCCGTCGGGCCGGCGGCGGGCGGGCGACGAGTGGGCGGGCGGTGAGCGGACGGACCGGGCCCGGGACACGCGAACCGCCCCTGCCTCGGGGGGAGTAGGCAGGGGCGGTGCTCGTGGGGGCGGGCGGGGGCCCGCCCGGCGGCGCGTCCGGGTCAGGCGGCCTTGACGGCGGAGATGTCGAAGCTGAGCTTGACCTTCTCGCCGATCAGCACGCCGCCGGTCTCCAGCGCCGCGTTGTAGCTGAGCCCGAAGTCGGTGCGGTCGACGACGGCCTTGCCCTCGAAGCCGACCCGCTCGGCGCCGTACGCGTCGGTGGCGCTGCCGGTGTACTCCAGGTCCAGGACGACGGGGCGGGTGGTGCCCTTGATGGTGAGCTCGCCGGCCATCCGGTAGGCGTCGTCGCCGAGCGGCTCGGTGGAGGTGCTGCGGAAGCGGATCTCCGGGTGGGTCTCGGCGGCGAAGAAGTCGCCGGTGCGCAGGTGCTCGTCGCGCTGGGCCTGGTTGGTGTCGATGCTCGCGACCTTGATCACGAGGTCGGCCGAGGAGTTGCCGGGGGTCGCGCCGTCCAGGTGCAGCTTGCCGTCGTACTCGGTGAAGCGGCCCTTGACGTTGGTCACCATGGCGTGGCGGACCGAGAAGCCGATCTCGCTGTGCGTGGTGTCGACCGTCCAGTCGCCGGTCAGGTGGGCGAGGTCGGGGCCGACCGGGGCCGGGACGGTGGTGGCGGGGACGGTGGTCTTGGTGCGGTTGAAAAGGCCCATGGCTCCTCCTCGGGTCCGAAGCCATTTGTTTAGGCTTCAACTTGTTGGCTCCAGCGTAGGGCAGTTTCGTTCAAGTTTCAACCACAAGCGCGGAACTTCCCCCGAACGGCTCAGCGGACCGGCTCTGTCAGCCCTCCCGGCTAGGCTGCGAAGGACGGTTCCACCAGCCCGCCACCAGCCCGGAAGGCCCCCGATGTTCGTCCTGCACGCGCTCTGGCGGACGGACGGGCAGCTGGCGCTCTGGGCCGAGGACGCCCGCGCCCACCCCGGCGCCGCCGAGCCGCAGCCCGACCGCCCCGCCCCGCGCGCCCACCCCTACGCCTGCCCGGCCGACGCACTGGCCGCCGTGCTCGGCGGCATCGGCCCGGGCCTCGACTGGCTCGCCGGACAGGCCCCCGAGCGCTGGACCACCCTGCTGCTGCCCACCGTCGGCACCGCCCCCGCGCCCTCGCCCGACCTGCCCGTCACCCCGCCGCGCGGCGGCGCCGTGCTCACCCCCTGGCGGGTGCCGGCGCTGCTCTTCGACGCCGGGGCCGCCGCCCAGCTGCTCGGCGAGGTCTTCGACCCGCAGTGGGCCGTCACCAGCACCGACCTGCCCGGCACCGGGCGCACCGAGGTCGTCCACGGCCCCTCGCTGCGCTGGCTTACCGGGGTGCACGACCTCGCCTGGCGGACGGTCGGCCAGGGCCGGGTGCTGCCGCTGCCGGTCCTCGCCGACGGTCGCCCGCAGGCCCACTGGCGGCCCGACCCCACCCCGTCCGGGCGCCGCGAGGCCGCCGCCCTCGCGGCGGGCTGCCCGCCCGTCCTGCTGGGGGAGTGGCCGCACGGCGCCGGCACCGGAGAGGACCTGCTGGCCGCCGCACTCGGCGCGCTGGTCGACGCCGAGGCCCGCGCCGCCCTGGCCGACACCCCCTTCCCCGCACCCGGCGAGGCCGTCGCCGAGCACTGGCTGCACGCGCTGGCCACCCCCGGCGGCGGCCTCGACGGCGTCCCGCCCGACGGCTTCGCCGAACTGCGCCGCAGGGTCGACGCCTGGTACGCGGCCGCCGAGCCCGGCGATCCCGCGCTGCGGCTCTGCTTCCGCCTGCTCGAACCGCTCGGCCCCGACGCCGACGACCCCGAGGGCCGCCCCTCCGACGACGCCTGGCAGCTGGAGTTCCTGCTCCAGGCCGTGGACGAGCCGTCCCTGCTGATCCGCGCCGCCGACCTGCACGAGGGCGGCGCCGCGTACGCCGCCCTCGCCCGCAAGACCGGAGACCCGGCCGGAGACCCGAACGGCGACCCGACCGCCGTCCTGGTCTCCGAACTCGCCCGCGCCGCCCACCGCTGGCCCGTCCTGGACGGGCTGCGCCACCGCTCCCGCCCGTCCGTCCTGCCGCTCGACCGCGCCGGGGCCCTGGACTTCCTGCGCACGGCCGCACCCGCGCTCGCCGAGGGCGGCTTCGGCGTGCTGCTGCCCGCCTGGTGGCGCCGCCGCCCCCGGCTCGGACTCGCCCTGCGCGCCACCACCCCGCCCGCGCCCGGCACGCTCGCGGTCACCAGCCAGGTCGACCGGGACACCGTGGTCGCCTTCCGCTGGCAGGCCGCGATCGGCCCGGACGGCGCGCCGCTCACCGAGCAGGAGCTGGCCGACCTGGCCGCCGCCAAACAAGGCCTGGTGCGGGTGCGCGGCACCTGGCTGGAGGCGGACCCGGCGCAGATCGCCGCCGCGCTCGCCTTCCTCGCCGACCGGCGCGACGGCGTGCTCGCCACCGCCGACCTGCTGCGGCTCGCCCTCGATCCGCAGGCCACGGTCGGCGGGCTGCCCGTCACGTCCGTGAGCGCCGACGGCCCGCTCGGCGACCTGCTCGCCGGGCGTGCCGACGCCGCCCCCGAGGCGGTGCCGCCCCCGGACTTCCGGGCCGTCCTGCGCCCGTACCAGGAGCGCGGGCTGGCCTGGCTGCGGACGATGTCCGGGCTCGGGCTCGGCGCCGTGCTGGCCGACGACATGGGGCTCGGCAAGACCGTCCAGACCCTCGCCCTGCTGGCCGTCGAGAAGGCCGAGCAGGGGCCCGGCCCGTCCGGCCCGTCCGGCCCGGCCGAGCAGTCCGAGCAGTCCGAGCAGTCGGGGCGGCCTGGGCGGGCCGAGCAGGCGAAAGGCGACACCGGCCCCACCCTGCTGGTCTGCCCGATGTCCCTGGTCGGCAACTGGCAGCGGGAGGCCGAGCGCTTCGCCCCCGCCCTCCGGTGCCACGTCCACCACGGCTCCGGCCGGCTGGGCGCCGCGCGACTCGCCGAAGCCGTACGCGGCACGGACCTCGTCATCACCACCTACGGGCTGGTCCAGCGCGACCTCGCCGCCCTGCGGGCGATCCGCTGGCGCCGGGTGGTCGCCGACGAGGCCCAGCACATCAAGAACACCGGCACCGCGCAGTCCCGGGCGATCCGCGCCCTGCCCGTCGCCCGCCACCGGATCGCGCTCACCGGCACTCCGGTGGAGAACCGGCTCTCCGAGCTGCACGCCGTCCTGGACTTCGCCAACCCCGGCCTGCTCGGCCCCGCCGAACGCTTCAAGGAGCGCTACGCGATCCCGGTCGAACTGCACCGCAGCCCCGAGCGCACCGCCGAACTCCGGCGCCGCACCGCGCCGTTCGTGCTGCGCCGGCTCAAGACCGACCCGGCGGTCGCGGCCGAGCTGCCCGCCAAGCAGGAGATGACCGTCTGGTGCAACCTCACCGCCGAACAGGCCGGCCTCTACCAGGCCGTGGTCGCCGACCTGCTGCGGCGGGTCGAGGGGATCAAGGGCGTGGAGCGGCGCGGAACGGTGCTGGCCGCGATCGGCAAGCTCAAGCAGGTCTGCAACCACCCGGCCCAACTGCTGCACGACGGCTCGGTGGTGGGGGAGCGGTCGGGCAAGGTCGCCCGGCTGGCCGAGCTGCTGGAAGAGGCGCTGGCCGAGGGCGACCGCACGCTCGTCTTCACCCAGTACGCCGAGTTCGGCACGATGCTCCGCCCGTACCTGGAGCGCCGGCTCGGCGAGGAGGTGCTCTACCTGCACGGCGGCCTGTCCCGGGCGCGCCGCGAGGAACTCGTCGACCGCTTCCAGTCCCCTGACGGGCCACGGGTGTTCCTGCTGTCGCTGCGGGCCGGCGGCACCGGCCTCAACCTGACCGCCGCCAACCAGGTGATCCACCTGGACCGCTGGTGGAACCCGGCGGTCGAGGAGCAGGCCACCGACCGCGCCTTCCGGATCGGCCAGCGCCGCGACGTCCAGGTCCGCCGCCTGGTCTGCGTCGGCACCGTCGAGGAGCGGATCGACGAAATCCTCACCGCCAAAAGGTCGTTGGCCGAGACGGTGGTGGGGGAGGGCGAGCACTGGCTCACCGAGCTTCCGGCCGACGCGCTGCGCGAACTGGTCGCCCTCGCCCGCGAGGACGCCGTCGCCGAGGAGGACGCGTGACCGCACAGCCCAACCCCGTGGTCAACATCGCCGCCTACTGGCGCGGCGACTTCACCCTGCGCCCCGCCCCGCCCGAGGAGGAGCCGCCCGAGCCGTCCCTGCACCGCCTCGGCCGCTCCGGCATCACCGTCCACGGACGTGACCTCGCCGTCCTGCTCGCCCCCGCGTACGAGGCCTTCCGTGACTGAGCGCCGCAGCCGCCATCGGCACCGGCCCAGGCCCCGGCGCCGGCCGGGCTTGACCCTCGACCAGGTCGAGCCCGCACGGTGACCGGCATGGAGAGCGAGCTGCACAGCATCGGGGCACTGGCCCGCGCCAGCGGCCTCGGCGTCGGCACCCTGCGCTACTACGACGGCGCCGAGGTGCTCACCCCCGCCTGGGTCGACCCGCAGACCGGCTACCGCTGGTACCGGCCCGGCCAGCTCGCCGACGCCCGGCTGCTGGCCCGGCTGCGCCGGGTCGGCCTGCCGCTGACGGGCATCCGCGCCGTGCTCGGCGCCGCCCCCGGCAGCGGCGAGGCCCGCCGGGTGCTCGACGTGCACCTGCGGCGTCTGGAGGACGGCCTCGCCGACGCCCGCCGGGAGCTCTCCCTGATCCACGCGATGATCGACCAGAGGGAGCAGCCGATGACCACCGACCCCGCCGACATCCGCCTCACCGTCCCGGCCGAGGACCTGGCAGCCGCCCTGGACGCGGTCCGCTTCGCGGTCTGCGGCGACCCGGAGGTACCCGCCCTCGCCGGGGTGCTGTTCGAACCGGACGGCCCGGTGCTGCGCCTGGTCGCCACCGACCGCTACCGGATGGCCTTCGCCGAGCTGCCCGCCGTGGTGGCCCCGGCCGCCAGCGGGGCCCCGCCCGAGCAGCCGACGGCCGGCACGATCGTCCCGACCCCGCTGGTGGACGCCCTGCGCGCCCTGCTCGGCTCGGGTACGGCGGCCGAGGTGGTGCTCACCCTCGGTGGCGGCCTGGTCCGCGCCGAGGCGGGGGAGCACCGGATCGAGGGAGCCGCCCCGGACGTCGACTACCCGGACCACCGGGCCGTCACCAGGCTCGAACCGGAGCACCGGATCGCCCTGCCCGCTGCCGGACTGCGCGCCGCCGTCGCGGCCGGCGCCACCCGCACCCTGCCCTCCGGCCCGGACGGCGCCGACTGCGCGGTCACCGTCCTCACCCTGACCGGGGACGGCCGGCTGACCGTCGCCGACGACCCGGCGGCCGACGCTCCGACGGCCCCCGAGGACGTCCGGCTCGCCGTCAACCGGGACTTCCTCCTCGACGCGTTCGACGCCCTCGACGCCGGTCGGCCCGAACAGCTCCTGCTCGAACTCGGCGGCCCCATCGCCCCCCTGGCCATCCGCACCCCCGGCCGCACGGGCACCTTCAACGTCCTGATGCCGATCCGCCTTCCGTAGGGCCCGTCTGACCGGGCGGGACGGCCCCGCTGCCCCGTTCCGACAGGTCGGAACGGGGCAACCGGCGCTCTGGGAGGATCGCCGCATGAGCCAGCACACCGGTCGCCCAGGGTCCGAAACCGAGCTCCCCGCCCCCGGCGGAGGCCGGCTGTGGGCGGAACGCGGCGGCTCCGGCAGCCCGGTGGTCCTGCTGCACGGTTCCGGCATGGACTCCCGGCTGTGGGACGCGGTCCTCCCGGAGCTCGTCCGCCACCACGACGTGGTCCGTTACGACGCCCGAGGCCTCGGCCGGTCCGCCGCGCCGGGGCGGCCCTTCGACGACGTCGGGGACCTGCGCGCGGTGCTGGACCACTTCGGTCTGGAGCGTGCCGCGCTGGTCGGCCTGAGCATGGGCGGGGAGACGGCGCTGGACTTCGCCCTCGCCCATCCGGAGCGGGTCACCGCCCTGGGCCTGGTCGGCGCCTCGGTCAGCGGCCACGACTGGCCGCCGTCCCCGGAGACCGGTGCCTACGCCGAGGCCCGCCGCCGGGGCGACGCGGCGGCCCTGGCCGAACTGGAGCTGACCGTCTGGGCCGCCATGGGCCGGACGGCGCCGGGCGGTGAGCTGGTCGCGGCGATGGTCGAGGAGAACGCGGCCCGCCGGATCGTCAGCGAGCACTTCCTCGCCGGGGCCCCCGAGCGGCCCGCCGAACCCCGCCTCGGCGAGGTCACCGCGCCCACCCTGGTGGTCCACGGCGACCGGGACCACCCGGAGATCGCGGCGATCGCCGAGCGGCTCGCCGCCGGCATCCCCGGCGCCCGGCGCCACCTCGTTCCGGCCGCCGACCACTACCTCCCGCTGCGCACCCCCGAACGCCTCGCCGACCTCCTGCTGACCCACCTGGCCCACTGACCCGCCGGGCCCGACCGCGTCCGGCCGCCCCGGGCCGCCCAGGGCCGCCCGCCCGGAGCGTTTGCTGCCGCTAGCACCCTGCTTGCAAAAGCAAGCAGGGTGCTGCACGCTGTTCCCATGGCCTCACTCAACGTCGGCTCGCTCGGCGAGTACATCCGGGAGCAGCGGCGCAACGCGCAGTACTCGCTGCGACAGCTGGCGGAGGCCGCCGGCGTGTCCAACCCGTACCTCAGCCAGATCGAGCGCGGGCTGCGCAAGCCGAGTGCGGAGATCCTCCAGCAGATCGCCAAGGCGCTGCGGATCTCGGCGGAGACGCTGTACGTCCAGGCCGGGATCCTGGAGGAGCGGCGGGGCGAGGGCCTGGAACTGCGGGCCTCGATCCTGGCCGATCCGCTGATCACCGAGCGGCAGAAGCAGGCGCTGCTCGCGGTCTACGACGCCTTCCTCAAGGAGAACGCCGCTCCGGCCCCCGGTGCGACGACCGACGGCTCAGCCACCCAGAACACCCACCGGGAGGAGCGGTAACCATGCCGATCACCGACGAGATCAAGAAGACCCTCAGCGACCCGACCCCGCTGTACGCCCTGGCGGGCGCCGGGGACCTCGCGTACGAGAAGCTGCGCGAGGTGCCGGGCAGGGTCGAGGCGCTGGCGGCGGACCGCAGGAGCGCGCAGGAGAAGGCCGCGGCCAGGCTCCAGGAGGCGCAGACGCTGCTGGTCGGGGCGCCGGCCAAGGTCGGCGAGGCCGTCACCGGGCTGCCCACTGACCTCAAGTCCTTGCAGGAGCGGGCGCAGGGCTTCGCGCTGCAGCAGGTCGGCCGGGCGGTCGAGCTGGCGGTGAAGGCCAAGGAGACGTACGACGAGCTGGCCGAGCGCGGCAAGGTCGTGGTGGACAAGGCCCGCCCGGGCGCGCCCGCCGAGACCGTCGTGACCGCGGAGCGGGCCGGGTGGGCCGAGCAGCCCGTCGAGGCCGAGCCGGTCGAGGCCGAGTTGGTGGACGCCGTGCCGGTGGACGCCGAGCCGGCGCAGGACGCCGCCGCCGCTCCGGCGCCGAAGAAGTCCGCCCGGGCCCGGAAGACGGGCTCCGCCGGAGCGGAGTGAGCGAAGGCCCCACGGGAGGCCTTCCACCGGGGCACCTCCGGTGACCACGGAACGTTGACACCGCAGCGGACGGTCGTCATGCCAGGATGGGCGGCGGTCGAAGCGCCGGAGCCGAGAGACAGAGGAGATCGTGATGGTCGGAGTGCTCCAGATTCTGGCCTTTTCCTACCTGAACCCGATCTGGTGGGCCACGATCGCCATCCTGGCCTACAAGTTGTACGCCCTGGTCGACGCGACCACCCGCCGGGAGGATGCCTACCGAGCGGCGGACAAGAAGACCAAGGGGTTCTGGATCGCGATCCTCGCGATCTCCTTCGGCTGGGACTTCCTGTTCGGGGTGAACTTCTTCACCGGCATCGGCACCCTGGCCGGCCTGGTCGCCTCGATCGTCTACGTGGTGGACGTCCGCCCGGCGATCCGGGCGCTGACCGGGGGCGGCGGCCGGGGCGGCCGGAGCAACACCGGCCCGTACGGGCCCTGGTAGGACGAGCGGCGGACAACGCGACGGCCCGGGCGGGGAGTTCACCCGCCCGGGCCGTCGCATGTCCGGATGCCCTGCTGCCCTGCTGCCCTGATGTCCGGATGTCCGGATGCCCCGTCGTCCGGATGCCCCGTCGTCCGGATCCCCGGACCCGGACACCGGACCCGGACCCCGGATCCCCGGTGTCGGTCAGCCGAGGATCAGCTGCACCGGGTTGCGCTCCAGCAGCAGCACCGCGACGTCGTCGGTCAGCGCGCCGCCGTTCAGCTCCTCGACCTCGGCGATGGCGCTGTCCACCAGTCGCCCCCTGGTCAGCCCGGCGGCCTGGTGGTCGCCGATCAGCCCCGCCAGCCCGTCCTGGCCCAGGCGGCGGGATCCGGCCCCGACCCGGCCCTCGATCAGCCCGTCGGTGTAGAGCAACAGCCGCCAGCCGGCCCGGAGTTCGACCTCGTGGGCTGGCCAGGCGGCCTGTCCGTCGTGGCACGGCAGCAGCCCGAGCGCGGGACCGGCGAACTCGGAGGGCAGGCTGACCGGCTCGTGGTCGCGGCCGAGCAGCAGCGGGGCCGGGTGCCCGGCGAGGTAGAGCCGGGCCTTCTCGCCGGTGCCGAGCGAGTCCAGGGCGCTGTCGGTGCCGCCGGGCCCGATGACGAGCATGCAGAGCGTCGCGAAGATCTCGTCGCTGCGCCGCTCGTGCTCCAGCACGTGCTGGAGGGTGGTGAGCAGGGCCTCGCCGGTGAGCCCGGCGAAGACCAGGGTGCGCCACGCTATCCGGAGCGCGACGCCGAGGGCGGCCTCGTCCGGGCCGTGGCCGCAGACGTCGCCGATCACGACGTGGACGGTGCCGTCGTCGGTGCGCACGGCGTCGTAGAAGTCGCCGCCGAGCAGGGCGCGGCGGCGGCCGGGGCGGTAGCGCCGGGTGAAGGAGAGCCCGGCGCCGTCCAGCAGCGGGGTGGGCAGCAGGTGGCGCTGGAGGCGGGCGTTCTCCTGGCCGCGCAGTTCGGCCTCGACGAGGCGGCGCTGGGACTCGTCGGCGCGTTTGCGTTCGACGGCGTAGCGCAGGGCGCGGGCCAGCAGCGGGCCGTCCGTCTCGTGCTTGATCAGGAAGTCCTGGGCGCCGGCGGCGACGGCGGCCGCGCCGAGTTCGGCCCCGGCGGCGTCGGTGAGCACCACGACCGGGGTGTGCGGGGCCCGGCGGAGCAGCTCGTGCAGGCCCTCCAGCCCGTCGGAGGGGTCCGACGGGTGGGCCGGGTCGGCGGGCGCGGCGAGGTCGAGCAGCACGCAGCCGAACTCGGGGCCGCGGGTGCGTCCGCGCCGGGCCGAGAGCGCGGTGGCGGCCAGCAGGGCGATGGCCTGGTCGAGGCCGCGGGCCCAGTGGATCTCGATCGAGGTGCCGCTGTCGGCCACCGCGTCCTTGATCAGCTGGGCGTCCGAGGCGTCGTCCTCGATGACCAGCAGGCGCAGTGGTGCGCTGCCGTTGGCGGGCGCGTCGGGGCCGGGCCCGGAGGGCACCTCGGAGACGTGGGACGGGTGGGCGGCGTGTGCGGCCCGGACGGCCTGCGAGCGCGGGTGGGGTATCGGGGGAGTCGCCGTCGTCGGGCCGTTGGCGGTCGGGCGGGTGCGGGCATGGCCGACGGGGGCGCCGCCATGGGCGCCCGGCAGGTCCGCGGCAGCAGGTGCCCGCCCGTCTCCCGTTGCGGGCATCGGTGGTTCCTCCCTTTCCCCGACTGCGTAACGGTCGACGTCCGTCCGCAGTGCCCGCCTGGCACCGTGCGTCGGGGAACTTCTCGCGACCATAACGTGATCTCCGGGGATTTCTTGGCCGACCGGCGCCGTTGTGGCTATTGCCACGCCGGTGGCGGTGTGGTGTCGGGACTCGGAAGACGGCTTGGATGCCCGTACCGGCGGTGGCCGGTGGGGCGGAGAAGGGGGCAGGCGGTGGTGACACGGATCACCCTGGTCGAGGGTGACATCACGGAACAGCAGGTGGACGCGGTGGTGAACGCCGCGAACTCGTCCCTCCTGGGCGGCGGCGGGGTGGACGGTGCGATCCACCGCAGGGGCGGGCCGCAGATCCTGGAGGACTGCCGTCGGCTGCGCGCCTCGCACTGGGGCAAGGGTCTGCCCACGGGGCGTGCGGTGGCGACGACGGCCGGGCGGCTGCCGGCCCGGTGGGTGGTGCACACCGTCGGGCCGGTGTACCTGGCGGAGGAGTACGAGGAGCGGGCGGGGCTGCTGGCCTCCTGCTATCGCGAGTCGATGCGCGTCGCGGCGGAGCTGGGCGCGCGCACGGTGGCCTTCCCGGCGGTGTCGGCCGGGATCTTCGGCTGGCCGCCGGCTGACGCGGCCCGGATCGCGCTGGCCACCGTCGCGGAGGTGCTGGACGGCGGTGACGCGGCGGCGGGCGCGGAGTCGGCGGAGGTGCGGTTCGTGCTGTTCGGGTCGGAGATGTACGAGGTGTTCGAACGGGCCTTGCGGGAGCTGCCCGGGCGGGACGACTGAGGGCGGAGGCGGGCATGGTGCGTGCCGAGCGGCGTGTGGTGCCGCCGCTCGGTCGCGTCCATCGTGGCGCGACGAGGCGTCAACACGCCAGAGATATTCGATAACTCGTTCGAGTGAATGCGTCAGGTCGCTCACCAGCTCCCGCGCCCGGCCCCGCCCGCACCGCCTGCCCTTCGTACGGCCCGCACGGCACCTGCCGCCCGTACGGCTCGTACGGGCGCCTACGGCGCGAGCGCCGTCCAGGGCAGGGTCGCCTCGCCCTGCCGCCACCGCCCGCGCGCGTCCACCAGCGGCCAGCTGCCCGCCAGCGCCGTGCAGGCCGCCACCCAGCGCTGCCGCGCCCCGAAGGCCCCGTACGGCGCGGCCGCCGCCCAGGCCCGGTCGAAGTCGGCCAGGAAGGCGTGCACCGGCCGGCCCGGCACGTTGTGGTGGATCAGTGCCTTCGGCAGCCGTTCGGCGAGGTCGGAGGGCCGGTCGAGGCCGCCCAGCCGGGCCGCGAAGGTCACCGTCCGGGGCCCCTCCGGGCCGAGCGCGACCCAGACGTGCCGTCGCCCGATCTCGTCGCAGGTGCCCTCGACCAGCAGCCCGTCCGGGGCGAGCCGGGCGCACAGCCGCTCCCACACCCCGGCCACCGCCGCCTCGTCGTACTGCCGCAGCACGTTGGCGGCCCGGATCAGCCGGGCCGGCGCGCCGCCGTCCAGCGGCACCTCGAAGCCGCCGCGCCGGAAGGTGAGCAGCGGCGGCTCGGCGTACGGCAGCGCGGCCGCGACCCGCTCCGGCTCGATCTCGATCCCGACCACCCGGACGTCCGGCCGCACCGCGCGCAGCCGGGCGGCCAGCTCGACGGCCGTCCACGGGGCGGCGCCGTAGCCGAGGTCCACCGCGACCGGGGGCTGGTCGGCGGCGCGCAGCGTCCGGCCGAGGGTGTGGGCGATCCAGCGGTCCATCCGGCGCAGCCGGTTGGTGTTGGTGGTGCCCCGGGTGACGGTCCCCACCGGGCGCCCGGTCCGCCCACGGGAGGGCGCGGCGGTCGCGGGGTCGAAGGAGGCAGCCATGCCCAGAAGGGTAGTCGGGGTGCCGGCGGCACCGTGCTGACCTGGGGCGATGCCGCTCGGCCCGGACCGCGCCCCGGACCGGTCGGGCTCGTGGGCCGGACCGGGAATGCCGGACGCCGCCCGCGTGGTTGGCACACTGGTGGTGATGTGTGCCCGGACGGGGCAGCGCACACCGGACAACGGGCGGCCCGGCGCGGACCGCCTAGACGGGCCGCACAGAGGAGGCTTCAGCCAGGTGATCCAGCACCCCGTCCGTTCGGTACGCCGTGCCCAGCCCGCCGGGCCCGCGCGCGGCCGGCTCCAGTCGCTCGTCCCGGGCCGCCGCCGCCCGCGCCGGATAGCCATGCTGAGCGTCCACACCTCGCCGCTGCACCAGCCCGGCACGGGGGACGCCGGGGGGATGAACGTCTACATCGTCGAGCTGGCCAAGCGCCTGGCCGACCTCAACATCGAGGTCGAGGTGTTCACCCGGTCGATCTGCTCGGACGACGCCCCGACCGTCGAGCTGGCCCCGGGCGTCCTGGTCCGCCACGTCACCGCCGGGCCGTACGAGGGCCTGATCAAGGAGGACCTGCCGGCCCAGCTGTGCGCCTTCACCCACGGGGTGCTGCGCACCGAGGCGGGGCACCGGCCCGGCCACTACGACCTGGTGCACTCGCACTACTGGCTGTCCGGGCAGGTCGGCTGGCTGGCCGCGCAGCGCTGGGGCGTCCCCCTGGTGCACACCATGCACACCATGGCGAAGGTCAAGAACGCCGCGCTGGCCGAGGGCGACACGCCCGAGCCCGCGGCCCGGGTGATCGGCGAGACCCAGGTGGTGGAGGCGGCCGACCGGCTGATCGCCAACACCACCGAGGAGGCCGCCGAGCTGGCCCTGCACTACTCCGCCCGGCCGGACCAGCTGGCCGTCGTCCACCCCGGCGTCAACCTGGACGTCTTCCGCCCCGGCGCTGCTCGGGCGACGGCCGCCGCCCGGGCCCGGCTCGGCCTGCCGCAGGACGCCGCCGTGCTGCTCTTCGCCGGCCGGATCCAGCCGCTGAAGGCCCCCGACGTCCTGCTGCGGGCGGTCGCCGCGCTGCTGGCCCGCCGCCCCGAGCTGCGCGAGCGCCTGGTGGTGCCGGTGGTCGGCGGGCCGTCCGGCACCGGGCTGGCCCGGCCGGAGAGCCTGCACAAGCTCGCCGCCCAGCTCGGCATCTCCGACGTGGTGCGCTTCCACCCGCCGGTCGGCCAGGAGCGGCTCGCCGAGTGGTACCGCGCGGCCTCGGCCCTGGTGATGCCCTCGTACAGCGAGTCCTTCGGCCTGGTCGCGCTGGAGGCGCAGGCCTGCGGCACCCCGGTGGTGGCGGCCGCGGTCGGCGGTCTGCCGGTCGCGGTGCGGGACGGCGAGACGGGCACCCTGGTGCACGGCCATGACCCGCTGGACTGGTCGTACGCGCTGGAGTCGTACGTCACCGACCGGGAGCTGGTGGCCCGGCGCGGTGCCGCGGCGGCCCGGCACGCGGCCGCCTTCGGCTGGGACACCGCCGCAGCGACCACCGCCGAGGTCTACGCCGGCAGTCTGGCCCGCCCGGCCGGCCGGCTGGCCGCCGCCCGGCGCCGGCTCACCTGAGGCGCGGCTCCGGGCCGCCGGAGCCGCCGGTCCGGGCCACCCGGAGCCGCGACGCGGCGGCTCGGGGCTGCGCCCGGCGGGTACCGACGAGTAACGTCACCTCCATGGCAATCCGCACCAAGGACGAGGCCCTGACCCTCCTGCGCACCGCCCTGGACGACGCCGGGGTGGCCTGGGAGCCGGCCGCCACCGACCCGCACACCCTGGTGGCGACCCTCCCGGGCACCCGGAAGCTGAACACCGCCTGCGCCCTGCGGGTCGGCGACCACACCCTGTCGGTGAACGCCTTCGTGATCCGCCGCCCGGACGAGAACCACGAGGCCGTCTACCGCTGGCTGCTGGAGCGCAACACCCGGCTGTACGGCGTCGCGTACGCCGTCGACGCGCTCGGCGACGTCTACCTGGCCGGGCGGCTGCCGCTGGAGGCGCTCACCCCGGAGGTCGTGGACCGGCTGCTCGGGACGGTGCTGGAGAACGCGGACGCGCCGTTCAACACCCTGCTGGAGCTGGGCTTCGCCTCGGCGATCCGGCGCGAGTGGGAGTGGCGCACCAAGCGCGGGGAGTCCACCCGCAACCTGGCCGCCTTCGCGCACCTGGCGGGTCCGGCGGCCGGGGGCTCCCCGACCGCCGACTGACCTGCCGCCGACTGACCTGCCGCGGGCTCAGGCGCCCGCCGGAGCCTTCCCGCCCGCCGGGGCAGGAGCCGCCCCGGGCGCCGCCATCCCGGGCGCCGCGACCTCGATCACGGCTGCCTCGGTCACGGCCGCCTCGGCCACGGCGCGGGCGCCCGCCCTCCGGGTGCGGCGGCCCAGCGCCACGTGCCCGAGCGCCGCGACCGTGCCGCAGACCCCGCACACGCTCCACAGCACCCCGGGCCCGGCGTACTGCAGCACCACCCCGCCGACGCCCGGGCCGATGAACGAGGCCAGCGACCAGGAGAGCGAGTAGACGCCCTGGTAGCGGCCGCGCGCGTGGGTCGGCGCCAGTTCGGCGACCAGGCCCATCATGGTCGGCGCGTTCAGGACCTCGCCGACCGTCCAGACCGCCACCGAGAGCGCGAACAGCCACGCGGCGGAGCCCGCCAGCGCGCCCAGCCCGAAGCCCCAGCCGGCCAGCAGACAGCTGGCGATCAGCAGCCCGGTCCGCGAGCGGCCCTCCATCCACCGGGTGAGCGGGATCTGGAGCACCACGATCAGCACCCCGTTCAGGCCGATCACCAGCCCGTACTGGGTGGCGCTGAGGCCCGCGCCGCCCATGGCGACGGGCAGCGTGGTGCTGCTCTGCTGGAAGATCAGCGCGAGCAGCAGGTTGAGCCCGACCACCGTCATGAACGGGCCGTCCCGGAACACCGTGCCGAGGCCGACCGCCGGCCCGGCGGCGCCCTGGGCCGTCGCGGGCGGCTGCGCGGGCCGGGTCTCCGGGATCTTGAGGAAGATGACCACCGCGCAGACCAGCGTGGAGAGCGCGTCCAGCAGGAAGAGCGTGAGGTAGCCCTGGGTGGCGATCAGGCCGGCCACCGCGGCAGAGAGGCCGAAGCCGATGTTGATCGCCCAGTAGTTCAGCGAGTACGCGCGGACCCGGTCCTCGGCCGGGACCAGGTCGGCGATGATCGCCGAGGTGGCGGGCCGGGTGGCGTTGTTGCACAGGCCGACCAGGAAGACCACGGCGGCGATCGCCACCGGGCCGTTCACGAAGCCGAGCACGGCGGTGGACAGCGCGGTGCCGAGCTGGGCGGCGACCAGCGTCGGGCGGCGCCCGATCCGGTCGGCCAGCACGCCGGCGCCGAGTGCCGAGATCGCCGAGCCGAGCCCGAACAGCGAGGCCACCAGGCCCGCGTAGGAGGCCGGGTACCCCCGGTCGGCGGTCAGGTAGAAGGACAGGAAGGTGACCACGAAGGCGCCGAGCTTGTTCACCAGCGTGCTCACCCAGAGCCACCAGAACTGCCGCGGCAGCCCGCCCATCGTCTCCTTCACCAGTCTTCGGATCCGAGGGGTGGCGACCAGGGCGACGAGCATGTGGGGGCTCCCGGGGGCAGGCGTCCGCCGAGCGGCGCGGGCAGGCCCGATCGACCGACGCATGTAAGTGTCATTGGCGCGGGGCACACATTACACAGCGGCCGAAGGTCGCCACCAGGGGTTTTCGGGGCTCCACTAAGCTGGGGGCCATGGCTGACACGACGTACCGACTCATCCTGCTCCGCCACGGCGAGAGCCAGTGGAACCAGAAGAACCTTTTCACCGGTTGGGTCGACGTCGACCTCAACGAGAAGGGCGAGAAGGAGGCCGCCCGCGGCGGCGAGCTCCTGTCCGCCGAAGGCCTGCTCCCCGACGTGCTGCACACCTCGCTGCTGCGCCGCGCCATCCGTACCTCGCAGATCGCCCTGGACAAGGCCGACCGCCACTGGATCCCGGTCAGCCGCAGCTGGCGCCTGAACGAGCGCCACTACGGTGCGCTGCAGGGCAAGGACAAGGCCCAGACCCTGGCCGAGTTCGGCGAGGAGCAGTTCCAGCTGTGGCGCCGCTCCTACGACACCCCGCCGCCGGTGCTGGCCGACGACGCCGAGTACTCGCAGGCCGGTGACGCCCGCTACGCCGAGATCCCGAGCGAGCTCCGTCCGCGCACCGAGTGCCTGAAGGACGTCGTCGACCGGATGCTCCCGTACTGGTACGACGCCATCGTCCCGGACCTCGCCGCCGGCAAGACCGTCCTGGTCACCGCCCACGGCAACAGCCTGCGCGCGCTGGTCAAGCACCTCGACGGCATCTCCGACGAGGCCATCGCCGGCCTGAACATCCCGACCGGTATCCCGCTGGTCTACGAGCTGGACGCCGACTTCAAGCCGGTCACCGCCGGCGGCCGCTACCTCGACGCGGACGCCGCCGCGGCAGCCATCGAGGCGGTCAAGAACCAGGGCAAGAAGTAACCCGCTTGCCGATACGGCCCCCCGCCCGCGCGTCCGGCGCCGGCGGGGGGCCGTCGTCGTTCCCGGGCCGTCGGCGGGCCGTCCGAGGGCCGTCGGCCCGCCGTGCCCGGGTCCGGCCGTCGGATCGTAAGTGATCCAACAGGCTTGCCCCGCAGGGGAGTTGGACGGTCCACAAAGTGGTTCAGACCATTGACGGGTGGCGGCGGCCGCTCCTACCGTGTAGGCACCGGGCCGGGCGCAGGCATGCCGAGGACCTCCCCGTCCGGGCCGCCGCACCCCCACGTGCGCGTCCGTGCCCCGGTGCACTCTCCATCCACCCCCACGGAGGAGCACCATGCGCACACGTCACCTCGTCGGGGCGGTGGTCGCCGCACTGGCGGTACCGCTCACGCTCGCCTTTCCGGCGTCGTCACACGGCTGGATCTCCACCCCGCCCAGCAGGGCCGCGCTCTGCGACGTGCACACCAGCGGCGTCCCCTGGGACTGCGGCGACATCCAGTGGGAGCCGCAGAGCGTCGAGGGCCCCAAGGGCTTCCCGGCGCTGGGCCCCTCGGACGGCACCATCTGCGCCGGCGGCAACGCGCGCTTCGCCGAGCTGGACGACCCGCACGCGGGCGCCTGGCCGACCACCGCGGTGACGGCGGGCCAACAGCTCACCTTCACCTGGACGTTCACCGCCCGGCACGCGACCACGGACTTCCGGTACTACCTGACCAAGCCGGGCTACGACGCGAGCCAGCCGATCACCCGGGCGAACCTGGACCTGACGCCCTTCCTGACCGTCCCGTACGGCGGGCAGCAGGTGCCGAGCACGCTCAGCCACACCGGGACCGTCCCGGGCGGGCGCACCGGCCACCAGGTGGTCGTCGCGGTCTGGACGATCGCCGACACCGGGAACGCCTTCTACTCCTGCACCGACGTCCAGTTCTGACGCCGGCCCCGGCCCCGGATCCGTCCGCGGCGCCGGTCACCGGACTCGGGCACGGTCACCGGACCCGGGCACGGACGCGAACGAGGTGCACGGCCGCCGGAATGCCGTGCACCTCGGGAGCCGTCCCGCGGCGGGCCGCTCAGTGGCCGCCGCAGCAGCCGCCGGCCGCACCGCCGCACTGGCAGGGCGCACCGGACTGGCAGCCGCAGCCGCACCCCGGGCCGCAGCCGCAGCCGGCGGCGAGGACGGGCAGCAGCTTCGGGGCGGGCGGCTCGACGGTGTCGCGGGCTGGGGCCGGGCGGGTCGGGTTGGCCTTCATCGAGCTGTTCCCTCCGTGAAGCGGGCACACTCCGGAGCCCGATACTTCGAGTGAAACCGCCGAACGGAGGGGGCGTCAACGGGCGCGCAGTGGTGGGACGTACGGAAGTCCGTGCGCCCGCACCACCCTCGCCACAGGTTTACTCACCCCTGAGGGGTAACGCCGGAGCGGAGCTCACTCCGCCGCGCCGGCCTCCACGGCCTCGGCGGCCTCGGTGGCGGCCACGAACTCGGCCACGTGCTCGCCCGTCACCAGGTACACCACGCGCTTGGCGACCGACACGGCGTGGTCCGCGAAGCGCTCGTAGTAGCGGCCGACCAGGGTGATGTCGACGGCGGTCTCGATCCCGTGGTGCCAGCGCTCGTCGATCAGGTGTGAGAGCAGCTCGCGGTGCAGGGTGTCGATGGCGTCGTCGTCCTGCTCCATCTCCAGGGCCTTGTCGACGTCCTTGGTGGCGATCACCAGGCCGGCCTTGGCGACCAGCCGCTGGGCGAGCTGGCCCATCTCCAGGACGGTGGAGTGCAGGTCACGCGGTACGGCGGTGTCCGGGTAGCGCATCCGCGCGACCTTGGCGACGTGCCGGGCGAGGTCGCCGCAGCGCTCCAGGTCGGAACTCATCCGCAGCGAGGTGACGACGATGCGCAGGTCGGTGGCGACCGGCTGCTGCCGGGCGAGCAGGTCGATCGCGCGGTTCTCCAGCTCGTGGTGGAGCTCGTTGACCTTCACGTCGGCGGCGATCACGCTCTCCGCCAGCGCCAGGTCCGCGTCGAGGAGGGCGGTGGTGGCGCGGCCGAGGGCAGAGCCGACCAGCCGGGCCATCTCGACCAGGCTGTCGCCGATCGCATCGAGTTCCTCGTGGTACGCGTCGCGCATGTTCTCTCCTCAGTAGCTGTGTCGGTGGCGGTGCCGACCGGTCAGCCCGTACGACCGTATTTCCGGGGCCGGGTGACCGCTGCTGGTGGCGCGCATCGTACGCGCACACCCGAGCCGGTGGCCCCTGTTCGGCGCACCGATCTCTCCCACACGGGCTGCTCGGCCAACTTTCGGTCGCCAGGGCGACGATGCACGGCCAGTACGGTGAATCGGCAGCTACGTGAAGGTGAATTCTCGGCAACGCATGGTCGATGCCTTGATCCAGCCCTTGGGGAGTGGCCTGGCCGTGCGCTTACGCTGACCACATGGACGTGAACGTGGCCGCCGCCGCTGCCTGCGCCATAGCCGGGCTCGGCGTCGGTCTCACCGCCTCCATCGCATTCCGCTGGAGCGAACGCGAGCAGGCCAAGGGCAGGTACAGCGGAACCGGCGGCAAGAACCAGGGCCGGTACCAGGCGCTCGGCACCGGCAACCCCGAACCACCGCTGCCGCCGGGGGTCGACACCGTGCTTTCGGTGCTGCGCTCCTGCGCGATCGTGCTGGGGGAGGGCGACGAGGTGGTCAAGGCCAGCTCGGCGGCGTACGCGATGGGCCTGGTGCGCGGCGGTGCGGTCGCCGTGGACCAGATGCTCGCGCTGGCCCGGGCCACCCGGCGGGACGGCGAGATCCGCCAGGTCGAGCTGGAGGTGCCCCGGCCGGGCGCGGCCCGCGCGGCCGAGCCGCTCGCCGTCTCCGTCCGGGTCGCCCCGCTTGGCTCCCGGCTGGTGCTGGTGCTGGTCGAGGACCAGACCGACCGGCGCCGGGTGGAGGCCGTCCGCCGGGACTTCGTGGCGAACGTCAGCCATGAGCTCAAGACCCCGGTCGGCGCGCTGTCGCTGCTCTCCGAGGCGGTCGCCGACGCGGCGGACGACCCGGAGGCGGTGCAGCGCTTCGCCGGCCGGATGCAGGTCGAGGCGACCAGGCTGGCCAGCCTGGTCCAGGAGATCATCGACCTCTCCCGGGTCCAGGACGACCGGCTGATGGTCGACCCGGAGCCGGTCGCGGTGGACGAGCTGATCGCCGAGGCGATCGACCGCTGCCGCCAGCAGGCCGCCGCCAAGCAGATCCTCATCGCGGCCGGCGGCATCGCCGGCCTCTACCTGCACGGCAACCGCGGCCAGCTCGCCGCGGCGCTCGGCAACCTGGTCGAGAACGCCGTCAACTACAGCCCGCCGCGCACCCGCGTGGCGATCGCCACCCGCCGGATCTCCAGCGCCGCGGCGCTGGGGGAGGCGGACGGCGAGCTCATCGAGATCTCGGTCACCGACCAGGGCATCGGTATCTCCGAGAAGGACCGCGAGCGGGTCTTCGAGCGGTTCTACCGCGTCGACCCGGCCCGCTCCCGGGCCACCGGCGGGACCGGCCTCGGACTCTCCATCGTCAAGCACGTCGCCGCCTCGCACGGCGGAACCGTCTCGGTGTGGAGCGTCGAGGGCCAGGGTTCGACCTTCACGATCCGCCTGCCCGCCGGGCAGGCGCCCGTCGACGACGGACCCGACGACGGACCCGACGGACCGGACGGACCCGACGGGCACGACGGCACCGGCGACCTGCCGGGCCGCCGGCCCGGCACCCTCACCGGACCCGCCACGGCACCCCGAACCCTCACCACCGACCGTACGGACCGCAAGGACCGTTCCGGCCGTCCGCTCCCCGCCGGGGAGCGGGAACAACACCTGTCAGACACAACCCCTCAGCTTGCCCCGGAGGCCTGATCGTGACCCGAGTACTGGTGGTCGAGGACGAGGAGTCGTTCAGCGACGCCCTGTCGTACATGCTCCGCAAGGAGGGCTTCGAGGTGGCCGTCGCCGCCACCGGCCCCGACGCGCTGGAGCAGTTCGAGCGCAACGGTGCCGACCTCGTCCTGCTCGACCTGATGCTGCCCGGCCTGCCCGGCACCGAGGTCTGCCGCCAGCTCCGCGTGCGCTCCAACGTCCCGGTGATCATGGTCACCGCCAAGGACAGCGAGATCGACAAGGTCGTCGGGCTGGAGATAGGCGCTGACGACTACGTGACCAAGCCGTACTCCACCCGGGAGCTGGTCGCCCGGATCCGCGCGGTGCTGCGCCGCCGCGGCGAGGACGGCGGCGCCGGCGAGAACGGCGGCGGCCCGGGCGCCCTGGAGGCGGGCCCGGTCCGGATGGACGTGGACCGGCACGTGGTGACCGTGGACGGCGCCAAGGTCGACCTGCCGCTCAAGGAGTTCGACCTGCTGGAGATGCTGCTGCGCAACGCGGGCCGGGTGCTCACCCGCATGCAGCTGATCGACCGGGTCTGGGGCGCGGACTACGTCGGCGACACCAAGACCCTGGACGTCCATGTGAAGCGTCTGCGGGCCAAGATCGAGCCGGACCCGGGCGCGCCGCGCTACCTGGTCACCGTCCGTGGCCTGGGCTACAAGTTCGAGCCGTAAACCGAGCCGTAAACCGAGCCGTGGACAGCGGGTACCCCACCCACGCGGAAGGCCCCCGCCGGCAGCAGCCGGAGGGGGCCTTCGCGTTGCTCCCGGCAGGCCCCGGAGGGCCCGCCGGAGGCGGTGCGCGGTGTCAGTGCGCGGTGTCAGTGCGCGGCCGGGACGGCCGGGGTGGTGGCGTTGGCCGGGACGGCCGCGCCGGTGGTCGGAGCGCCCGGGGCGGCCGTGGTGCCCGCGGCGCCCGGGGTGGTGGCGCCGGGGACCGGGACGGTCGCGGCGGGGGAGGAGCCCTTGGCGGGCGTGGCGCTCGCCGAGGGGGTCGGGCCGAAGCCCTTGTAGAGGCCGCGGCCGTTCTCGCCGGAGTCCGGGCTCACACCGGCCTGGGCGTCGACCTTCTGGCCGTCCTTGAAGGCGAAGGTGGTGGGGGCGAAGCCGCCGACGTGGACGGTGGCGGAGGCGACGGTGGCGGACGGGTTGCCCTGCCCGCCGATCGCGACCGAGCCGCCGGCCGGGACCACGATGCCGGACAGCGGGGCACCCGCGGCGTCCGTGAAGGTGGCGGCGGACGTGCCGACGGTGACGGACTGCAGCTCCGCCGGGGTGTTCGCGGTGTTCGCGATGTTGACGACCACGTTGGCCGCGCCGGTGTAGTCGCCGGAGGCGTGCTCCCCGGTGACGATCACGATGTTGTTCAGCCGAAGGTTGGTCCCGATGGTTGCCGCCGCGTTGTCCGGCTTGACCTGCAGCGTGTCCGGCGTGTTGCCGGCGGCGCAGGAGGACAGCGAGGCGATGGCGATGGCGGCGATTGCGGCGATGCTGCCGCGTCGAAGGCTGCGGCTCACGGCGGCGGCTTCTCCTAAGTCACGTGTCGGTAGGTCAGGTCTCAGATTATCGACCTCACTTATGCGGTCCTCACGGGGTGGTCCCCGTGTCGCACTCCCGGGGGCCGCCGGGGGCCGTCCGGCCGTACGCCCGCCATGTCCCGGTCACATCGCGGACAAGCTTCGACCAAGATCGAATAACGATTGGGCCGCGACCGGAAAAAGGGTGAAAGCTCAAGATCCAATCATGGTTGCGGGGGTGTTGCGCAAGGGTTTCGTCGAACCCCGGAACCGCCTCCGACCTGCGGGAAGCCCCTCTCGAACATCGGTCGCAGCACGTGATGGGGGTGGTTGTCAAGCCCCGAGACCCGCCCTGACCTGCGAAAACGCCCTTCGGGTGCGCCGAGAAGCGTGTTATTCTGGAAAGCCACGGAAGGGGTCCTGTCACATGACGTTCAAGGTTGGCGACACGGTGGTCTACCCCCATCACGGGGCCGCGCTGATCGAGGCCATCGAAACTCGCCAGATCAAAGGTGTGGACAAGACCTACCTGGTGCTCAAGGTGCAGCAGGGAGACCTGACGCTCCGCGTGCCCGCCGAGAACGCGGAGTTCGTCGGTGTGCGCGATGTGGTCGGCCAGGAGGGTCTGGACCGGGTCTTCGAGGTGCTGCGCGCACCGTACACGGAAGAGCCGACCAACTGGTCCCGTCGCTACAAGGCGAACCTGGAGAAGCTCGCCTCGGGCGACGTTATCAAGGTCGCCGAGGTTGTGCGCGACCTCTGGCGTCGCGAGCGCGAGCGCGGTCTCTCGGCCGGCGAGAAGCGGATGCTCGCGAAGGCGCGCCAGATCCTCGTCAGCGAGCTCGCGCTGGCGGAGAACACCAACGAGGACAAGGCGGAGACGCTGCTCGACGAGGTCCTCGCCTCGTAGCGCACGCGCCCACCGCAGGGCAGTCGGGCTGCGCAGTGCAGTCGGGCTGCCGCTCTACGCTCACAGCGCCCGGTGCCGGCGCGCCGCTCCTCGGACGAACCGTCCGGGAGTGGTGCAGTGGCACTTCGGGCGCTGAGGCGTGTCCGGACGACGCCCCCCGACCGAGGTGGTCCAGGCCTGCAAGACCGTTTCTGCACCCGCCCTTCCGTGGATTCCTCGAATTCTGCGGAGCGCGGGCTCTGCGGAGTCGTGCGGCGGGCAGCGGACCATGGATCTTCGGAAGGGGCCCGGTGCGCCCGCCGGGCACGCCATGGCCATACCCACTTCGCCGAAGGAGTGAAACCTGAACGCGTCAGCAGCAGTCGCAGCAGCAGTGGTGCCCGCCGCCGGACGCGGCGAGCGGCTGGGGCCGGGGGCCCCGAAGGCCCTGCGGGAACTGGGCGGCGTGCCGCTCCTGGTGCACGCCGTCCGGGCCCTGGCCCGCAGCCGGGCGGTCGGCCTGGTCGTGGTCGCCGCGCCCGCCGACGGGGTGCCCGAGGTGGTCGCCCTGCTGGACAGCCACGGGCTGGACGGCAAGGACATCCGCGTGGTGGCCGGCGGCGCGACCCGCCAGGAGTCGGTCCGGCTGGGCCTGGCCGCGATCCCGGAGGACGTCCCGATCGTCCTGGTGCACGACGCGGCCCGTCCGCTCGTCCCGGTCGAGGTGGTGGACGCCGTCGCGGCCGCCGTCCGGGCCGGAGCGCGGGCCGTGGTGCCCGCCGTGCCGCTGGCCGACACCGTGAAGCGGGTCGAGCCGAACCCGGGCGGTCCCGAGCCCGTCCTCGACACGCCGGAGCGGTCCACCCTGCGCGCGGTGCAGACCCCGCAGGGCTTCGACCGCGCCACCCTGGTCGAGGTGCACACCAAGGCACTGGCCGAGGAGGGCGCGGGCACCGCCGACGCGCCGCCGGTCACCGACGACGCCGGCCTGGTGGAGCGCTACGGCGGCCGGGTCGTCGTGGTGCCCGGCCACGAGGAGGCGTTCAAGGTCACCCGTCCGCTGGACCTCGTGCTCGCCGAGGCCGTACTCGCCCGCCGGAGGGCCGCCGATGCCTACTGACCCGTTGATCCCCCGCATCGGGATCGGCACCGACGTCCACGCCTTCGAGGCCGGCCGGCCGCTCTGGGTGGCCGGGCTGGAGTGGCCGGACGCCGGGGTCGGGCTGTCCGGGCACTCCGACGCCGACGTCGCCGCGCACGCGGCCTGCGACGCGCTGTTCTCGGCCGCCGGGATCGGCGACCTCGGCGCGCACTTCGGTACCGACCGCCCGGAGTGGGCCGGCGCCTCCGGGGTGAAGCTGCTCGGGGAGGCGGCCCGACTGGTCCGCGAGGCGGGCTTCGAGATCGGCAACGTCGCGGTGCAGGTGATCGGCGTCCGGCCGAAGATCGGCAAGCGGCGGGCCGAGGCGCAGGCCGCGCTGTCGGAGGCGGCCGGCGCCCCGGTGTCCGTCTCCGGCACCACCACCGACGGGCTGGGCCTGACCGGCCGGGCGGAGGGGCTGGCGGCGATCGCCACCGCCCTGGTGTACGAACGGCGTTGAGCGCGGGAAGGGCGCCCGGTGGGGAATAACCCGTAGCTGACGGGTGTTCACCGGGTGCCCCGGGGGCCCGAGTCGGTAGTGTTCGGCTTCGGGCCCGTGCGGGCTTCCGCTCGGGCCGTACCACCGCCGACGAGACGAGGTTTTCCCGCATGAGCGCTCAACTCTCCGACCGTGCCAAGGCCCTGCTCGATGACAAGAGCTTCGCCGTGGTGTCCACGATCCAGCCCGACGGCAGTCCGCAGTCCTCGGTGGTCTGGGTCCGGCGGGACGGCGACGACATCCTGTTCTCCACCGTCCAGGGCCGCCGCAAGCACCTCAACCTGGTGAAGGACCCGCGCCTGTCGATCCTGGTCAACCCGGTGGACAGCCCGTACGAGTACTTCGAGGTCCGGGGCGAGGCCACCCTGACCACCGAGGGCGGCCGGGAGCTGATCGACGAGCTCGCCGCCAAGTACCGCGGCGTGGACTCGTACACCTGGGACGGCCCGGACGACGTCCGGGTGGTCGTGCGGCTCAGCCCGCGCAAGGTGGTCGGCAACATCTGATCCACCCGTCCGACGCCCGCTGTTCCCCGGGATCACGCCCCCGTTGTCCCGGGGAATGTAGCGGGGCACCCCCTGCTGCCCACTACGCTTGACGCTGTGAGCATTCGTCTGTACGACACCAGCACCCGACAGGTACGCGACTTCGTCCCGCTTGTACCGGGTTGTGTCTCGATCTACCTGTGCGGCGCTACCGTCCAGTCGGCGCCACACATCGGGCACATCCGTTCCGGGCTCAACTTCGACATCATGCAGCGGTGGTTCGCCTACCGCGGCTACCAGGTGACCTTCGCCCGGAACGTCACCGACATCGACGACAAGATCATCGCCAAGGAGCGCGAGCTCGGCGTGCCGTGGTGGCAGATCGCCTACGAGAACGAGCGCGCGTTCAACGACGGCTACAACGCGCTCGGCTGCCTGCCGCCGACCGTCGAACCGCGGGCCACCGGGCACATCCCCGAGATGATCGAGATGATGCGGACGCTCATCTCCGAGGACCACGCCTACGCGGCCGACGGCAACGTCTACTTCGACGTGAAGTCCTACCCGGACTACCTGGCGCTCTCCAACCAGAAGCTGGACGACCTGCGCCAGCCCGAGGGCGACGGCGAGACCGGCAAGCGGGACCAGCGCGACTTCGCGATGTGGAAGGCCGCCAAGCCGGGCGAGCCGAGCTGGGAGACCCCGTGGGGCCGCGGCCGCCCGGGCTGGCACCTGGAGTGCTCGGCCATGGTCCACAAGTACCTGGGCCCGGCCTTCGACATCCACGGCGGCGGGCTGGACCTGATCTTCCCGCACCACGAGAACGAGATCGCCCAGTCCAAGGCGTACGGTGACGACTTCGCCGCCTTCTGGGTGCACAACGCCTGGGTCACCATGGCGGGCGAGAAGATGAGCAAGTCGCTGGGCAACTCGGTGCTCGTCTCCGAGATGGTCCGCGCCTGGCGTCCGATCGTGCTCCGCTACTACCTGGCGGCTCCGCACTACCGCTCGATGATCGAGTACAGCGAGGAGTCGCTGCGCGAGGCCGAGGCCGGCTTCGGCCGGATCGAGGGCTTCGTCCAGCGCGCCGTCGAGCGCTGCGGCACGGTCGACGCGGCGCCCGAGGTGCCGCCGGCCTTCGCCGAGGCGATGGACGACGACTTCGGCGTCCCGCAGGCGCTGGCCATCGTGCACACCGCCGTCCGCCAGGGCAACAGCGCCCTGAACGCGGACGACAAGGAGAGCGTGGTGGCGCGACTGGCCGAGGTCCGTGCGATGCTCGGAGTGCTGGGCCTCGACCCGCTCGCCCCGCACTGGGCCGGGACGGACCGTGGCGAGGACCTGCACGGTGTGGTCGACTCGCTCGTCCGACTGGTCCTGGACCAGCGGCAGGCGGCGCGCCAGCGCAAGGACTTCGCCACCGCGGATGCCATCCGCGACCAGCTCGGCCTGGCCGGGCTGGCGATCGAGGACACCCCGTCCGGCCCGCGCTGGACGATCAACAGCCAGTAACCCCATCTGACGATCGGGGTGATGGGTGGGCCGTACCGGACCGGTGCGGCCCTCCCGCATGACGTAGCGCATGCCGCGGACCGCCGCCGGACAGAGCGGGGCGGCCGGGGCATGCCGAACAGACAGGAAGTACAGCCATGGCCGGCAACAGCCAGCGCAGGAACCGCCGCAACCCCGGATCGAAGAAGGGTGCGTCTGTCGGTACCGGCGGGCACAGCCGGAAGCAGCTCCAGGGCAAGGGCCCGACCCCGCCCGGTGAGGAGCGCAAGGGCCACCCCAAGCAGCGGGCCGCCAACGCCGCGGTCAAGCGCGAGCGGGACGCCAAGGCCCGGGCCGGCATGCGCCGGGCCGGCGGTGCCGGCCGCGGCGGCCGGGGCGGCGCGGGCAGCGCCGAGCTCGTCTTCGGCCGCAACTCGGTGGTCGAGGCGCTGCAGGGCGGCGTGCCGGCCACCGCGCTGTACGTCCAGCAGTTCATCGACACCGACGACCGGGTGCGCGACGCCTTCCAGGCGGCCAACGACCGCGGCATCCCGCTGATGGAGGCCCCGCGCCCGCAGCTGGACCAGATGACCGGCGGCCTCAACCACCAGGGCATGGTGCTCCAGGTCCCGCCGTACGAGTACGCGCACCCCGACGACCTGCTGGCCGCGGCCGCCGACTCCGCGCAGGACGCGCTGATCATCGCGCTGGACGGGGTCACCGACTCGCGCAACCTGGGCGCCGTGGTCCGTTCCGCCGCCGCCTTCGGCGCGCACGGCGTGGTCATCCCCGAGCGCCGCGCGGCCGGCATGACCGCCGGTGCCTGGAAGACCTCCTCCGGCGCCGCGGCCCGCCTGCCCGTCGCCCGGGCCACCAACCTGACCCGCACCCTGGAGGCCTACCAGAAGGCCGGCCTGATGGTGGTCGGCCTGGCCGCCGACGGCGAGGCCGAGCTGGGCGACCTGGAGCTGCTGACCGGTCCGGTCGTCATCGTCGCGGGCAGCGAGGGCAAGGGCCTGTCCCGGCTGGTCTCGGAGACCTGCGACATGCGGGTGCGGATCCCGATGTCCGGCCTGACGGAGTCGCTGAACGCCGGTGTCGCGGCGGGCATCGTGCTGTACGAGGCCTCGCGGCTGCGCGCCAAGCGCTGAGTGCTCGGGTGCTCGGGCGCTGAGCGCTCGGGTGGTGAGTGCTGGGGCGCTCGGGCGCCGAGTGCTCGGGAGCTGAGCACGTTCGACGGGCGGGTCGCAGGCGTTCTTCCGAATTGCCCGCAATCCGAGTGAAAGGCGATCGGGCCCGACCGGGTCCGATCGCTTTTTTCATGATCACTTCAAGTGTGCGCCGGACATCCACTCGGGAGAGTGTCCAAAGCGGCCGTCACCCGGTTAGACGGGCGTGGACACCAGAACACCTCGGCGCCCCCTGTTCGGCGGCGGCAGCACCGGGATAGACGCGGACCCCGGCCTCAACACCGTCAAGGTGGAGTCGGACCCCGCGCGGCTCAGCGGCACCCAGGCGAGTTTCCGGCTCCGGCTCGGCTCCCCCGTGGCACCGCTGATCGAGGCTCCGGCCGGACTGCTGTCCACCGGCGCCGCGTTCGGCGACCCCTACGCCAACCAGGGCCTGATCCGCCGTCCGCTGGTCACCCCCCAGGTCGTCGTCCCGGCCTCCGCCGTCCCGGCGCTCGCCGGGGCCGGGGCCGGGAGCGGTCCGCGCCGCAAGGGCCGGGTCACCGCCGTCACCTGGACCGGCCAGGCACCCCCCGGGGACCTCGCGGCCACCCAGCTCCTGGAAGCCGTCCGCCACGGCGGCACCCCGATGCGCGGCGGCGTCGGCGTGGCCGAGGCGGACACCCAGGTGATCCCGTCCCTGGCCGGCGCCCGGACCGTCCCGCGCCAGCCCCGCGAAGGCAGCGGCACCGCCACCGACGCGGGCGTCGGCCCGGTCGGCGAGCCGCACGGCTGGACCCCGAGCGGCGAACTGCCCGAGGTCTCCGCCGCCGACGCCGAGGGCAAGCAGCCCTGGTACCCCGGCCGCCGCGTCGACCTCGGCCTGGTCCTGCTGCCGCTGCGCGCCGTCCTCGGCTCGCTCTCCGTCTACGCCGGGTTCAGCAAGCTCTGCGACCCGGTGTACTTCGACGGCGGCGAGCGCGGCTCGATGATGCGCTGGCTCTCCTCGCTGCACCCCTGGAAGGTCGCCGAACCGCTGCTGGCCTTCGCCATGGCGCACCCGGTGGGCGCCGGCCTGGTCGTGTCGTTCACCGAGATCGTGGTCGGCGTGCTGACCGTCCTCGGCCTCTGGCAGCGGCTCGCGGCCGGGGCGGCGATGGTGCTCTCCGCCGTGCTGCTGTTCACCGTCAGCTGGCGGGCCGTGCCGGTCTACGACACCCCCGACCTGATCTTCCTCGCGGCCTGGAGCCCGCTGCTGATCGCGGGAGCGCCGTTCGCCTCCCTGGACGGCCGGCTCAACCTGGAAGCCTGGCGGCGGTTCGGCGCGGACGCCCCCGGGGCGCTGCGGCGCCGGGTGCTGCGCCGGGGCACGGTGGTCACCACCGTCGTCGTCGGCCTGACCCTGCTGCTCGGCTCCATGCTCGGCGCCGCCGTCCGCACCGGTGCCCGTCCGCACCAGGCACCGAACCGTCCGGCCACCGACTACGGCACCCCGGTGTGGCCGTCCGGCGGCCCGTCCGGCACCCCGGGGGGCAAGGGCCAGTCCACCCCGCCCACGCCCGCCGCGACCCGCCCGCCCACCCCCGCGCCGAGCGCCGGCACGCCGTCCACCGGCCCGGCCACCAAGCCCGCCACCCCGACGCCCAGCGGCAAGGGGCACTCCGGCAAGCCCGAGACCGGGACCGGCTCCTCCCCGGCCCCGGCCGCCCCGTCCGCCGGAGCGGCCGGCACCACACCCGCCCAGCGCGGCACCCCGGGCCCCGGCAGCTCCGGCCCGGCGCCCAAGTCCAGCCCGAGCTCCGGCTCCGGGCTGCTCGGCGGGGTGCTGGGCAGCGCGCCGCTGGCCGACCTGTCCGGCGGCAGCCGCTCCTCCCACCCGGGGGCGCCGACCGCGACCTGAGGGACCTGACGAGCCGATCGGCCGGGTGCTCCGTGGGGGAGCACCCGGCCGATCCGTGTCGTCCGTCGACGTCCGGGCGCTGGTTGTCCCGCGTTCCCCTCGCCCCTTGTCCCTTGTCCGGAGTCCCGCGCTCGTGCGCGGCGGGATGCCGCCAGGGCGTACCAGCCGGGCCGTACTACCGGCCTAGCCGGGCCGCGTACTACCGGGGCGTGCCGCCGACTCCGGCGGCGAGCTCCTTGGCGGCCTCGGTGAGGTCCTTGGCGGTGTCGATGGCACGCCAGTACACGCCCTGCGGCAGCTGGTAGCCCGCCAGCCGCTTGCTGCGCGCCAGTTGGGGGAAGGTGGTGCGCTCGTGGTCGCCCACGTCCGGCAGCAGCTCGGCGAACTCCGGGCTGAACACGTACAGGCCGGCGTTGATGAGGAAGGGCGAGGGCGGCGCCTCGATGAAGTCCAGCACGTTGCCGAACTGGTCGGTCTCCACGGCACCCCACGGGATCCGCGGCCGGGCCAGCGCGAGCGTCGCCACGGCGTCCCGCTCGTGGTGGAAGGCGGCCATGTCGCGCAGGCTGAAGCGGGTCCAGATGTCGCCGTTGGTGGCGTACCAGGGCTCGTCCGGGCGGGGCAGCGCCTTGGCCGCGTACTTGAGCCCGCCGCCGCGCCCGAGCGGCTCCGCCTCGACCACCGTGCGCACCCGCAGCGGCAGGTCCGCGGTGTCCAGCCACTCCTCCAGGACGTCCGCGAGGTGCCCGCAGGACACCACGACGTCGGTCACGCCCTCGGCGGCGAGCCAGGCCAACTGGTGGCCCAGGATCGGCACGCCCGTCCCGGGGATCTCGACCAGCGGCTTGGGGCGGTCGTCGGTGTACGGGCGCAGCCGGGAGCCCTGGCCGCCGGCCAGGATGACGGCCTGGGTGACAGGCGTCGAGGTCGGCCGGGGCGGGTGGGGCTGCGCCGATGCCTGCGCGTGCGCCTGCGGGGCGTCCGAGACCTTCGGTGCGCCCTGGGTGTCCTGGGCGGTCGCGTCCTTCGGGTCCTTCGGGGCGTTCGGGGACGTGAGTTCGGTGGTGGGGCCGGAGTCAGCGGTCATGCCTGAACAATAGGCCCGCCGCCCCGGCCACGACCCGGGTCGGACGTCAGCCCACCACGCCCGCCGCGAACGCCCCGTCGCAGACCGGGCGGGCGAAGGAACGGGCCCGCTGGACGTCGCCCTGGTACTTCCGCACCGCGGCCTTGCCCAACTCGGTGGCCAGCGAGCTGCAGTACGGCGTCAGCGAGGGCTGCTCGCGCATCGAGCGCTCCAGCAGGTCCAGCGCGGCGGACGGGCTCTTCGCGCGCAACTCGTCCAGCAGGGCCACCCGCAGGGACTCCTGCGGGGCGAGCCCGTCCGTCGTCCTGGTCGCGGTGTCGGAGCGTCCGATACCGGCGCCGTCGCCGGTGGACGCCGCCACGACCTGCTGGTCGAGCCCCGTCGGCGGCGCCCAGGGGACCCGGGTCACGGCGAGGGTGCCGGTGGTCACCAGGACGACCGGCAGGGTCAGGGCGAAGGTCTGGCCGATACGGCGCACAAGCTGCTTCACCCTCAGGAGAGTAGCGGTGCGTACGGCCCGGATCGCCCTCCGTTACACCATCGAGTGACACGGTGTCCGGGTTCGTCCCTGCGCCGTGTTGACGCGGGGGCCTACGGACGGAGCCCGCCGGACCGGGAAGGGTCCGACGGGCTCCGCGGGGTCGCTCCGGACGGCGGCTCGCCTCCGCGGCTCGCGCCCGTCCGTCCGGGGCGGCGTCAGCTGCTCAGACGGGCACCGCTGCTGGTGGAGAACACGTGGGTCTCGTTGGCGATCGGCACCACGTGGACGGTCTCGCCACGGGCCGGGATCTGGCGGCCGGGCACCCGGACGACCAGGTCCTTGTCCTCGCCGCCGATCTGGGTGGTGCCGTAGACGAAGCCGTCCGAGCCGAGCTCCTCGACCACGTTCACGGTCACCGCGACGCCCTCGATGCCGCCCGCCGGGACGATCTCGAAGTGCTCGGGACGGACACCGACGGTCACCGTCTTGTCGGTGCCGGCGCCGGCCAGGTCCTCGCGGGAGATGTTGACGACCGAGCCGCCGAACTTCACGCCGCCGTCCACCAGCGGCACCTCGACCAGGTTCATCGCGGGCGAGCCGATGAAGCCGGCCACGAAGAGGTTGGCGGGCCGGTCGTACATGTTGCGCGGGGTGTCGACCTGCTGCAGCAGACCGTCCTTCAGCACCGCGACCCGGTCGCCCATGGTGAGCGCCTCGGTCTGGTCGTGGGTGACGTACACCGTGGTGATGCCCAGCCGGCGCTGCAGGCCGGCGATCTGGGTACGGGTCGACACACGGAGCTTGGCGTCCAGGTTCGACAGCGGCTCGTCCATCAGGAACACCTGCGGCTGGCGGACGATCGCACGGCCCATCGCGACACGCTGGCGCTGACCGCCGGAGAGCGCCTTCGGCTTGCGGTCCAGGTACTCGGTGAGGTCGAGGATCTTCGCCGCCTCCTCGACCTTGGTGCGGATCTCCGTCTTGTTCACGCCGGCGATCTTGAGCGCGAAGCCCATGTTCTCCGCGACGGTCATGTGCGGGTACAGCGCGTAGTTCTGGAACACCATCGCGATGTCCCGGTCCTTCGGCGGCAGGTGGGTGACGTCCCGGTCACCGATCCGGATGGCGCCGCTGTTGACGTCCTCCAGACCGGCCAGCATGCGCAGGCTGGTCGACTTGCCGCAGCCCGACGGGCCGACCAGCACGAGGAACTCGCCGTCCGCGATCTCCAGGTCCAGCGCGTCCACCGAGGGCTTGTCCGCCCCGGGGTAGACACGGGTCGCCTGGTCGTACGTGACAGAAGCCATGGTCGTTGCTCTCCTTCACCGGCAGGAACGTGCCGGACGATCCGAGTAAAGGGGGTGTGTGGTGCCTTGCTCCGCCGCCCCGCCAGTGGTCTGAACCACTGCACGAACCGACTCCCGGCGACGCTACCTGCGGTTCCGCGCCTTGTCAGCCCCCCACCGACCCGAATTCCGCATCGGTTCCATCACGCCCACCCCACCCCGCCAACCCCCGGATATCCCACCACCCCACCACCCCGGCCCGGTAGACTGCCCCCGGTGCCGCCGTGATCCATCGCGGACGGCCACCGTGCCTCCTTAGCTCAGCTGGCCAGAGCACCGCTCTTGTAAAGCGGGGGTCGTCGGTTCGAACCCGACAGGGGGCTCAGTGCACCGAAGGGCCGACTCGGCACGACCGGGTCGGTCCTTTGCCGTTTGCTGTGGCTGTGCCACGGGTGGGTCTGTGTCTCGGTGCCTTCCAGGGTTCGACATGCCGCAGGCGGGTCGAGCCAACCGGATGCCATGCCTTGCTTGCCTCTCCGGCTCCGGGGGTGGCCAGGTTGTTTTCGGGGCGAGGAGGCCGCACCTGATCTGTAGTGTGCGGCCATGGTGAGCGAGTTGGAGTCGGACGGGCCGTTGGTCGAGGCCGAGGTCGTGCAGCTTCGGCAACTGCTGAAGCGGTATCTGTCCCACGAGCTTGATCAGTGGGAGACCTGGAAGAGCGAAACGCCCTATGGGCCGGCGTACGTGGTGCTGAGTCGTGCGCTCCCCGACGGAGCGTTGCCGGAGCACTTCCACGATTTGTGAGCGGGCTGCCTGTCCGTGGAGGAGGGCCGGTCTGTCCATTGGCGTCCTCGCCGGTGGCCGCTCAGGTGTTGGGAGCGGAGGTAGCGCTGGGGTAGCCCGCTGCGGGTGAAGTCTCGATGGATCGGGGTTGGTCTCCAGCTGCGGTTGCCCGTCGCCGTCGGGTCGGTCACTGGGCCCCGGTCAGTCCGGGGGGAGGGTGAGGGTGGCGAGGGCGCCGCCGGTGGGGTGGTTGGTGAGGGTGAGGGTGGCGCCGATGACGCGGGTGTGGCCGGTGGCGATGGTGAGGCCGAGGCCGTGGCCGCGGCCGCGTTCGGGGGCGTTGGTGCGGAAGCGTTGGGGGCCGTGTCGGAGGAGGTCGTCGGGGTAGCCGGGGCCGTGGTCGCGGACGGTGATCCGGCGGCCGTCGACGTGGAGGTGGACCGGGCCGGTGCCGTGGCGGTGGGCGTTGAGGATCAGGTTGCCGAGGATGCGGTCCAGGCGGCGCAGGTCGGTGCGGACCCGCAGGTCGGCGGCGACTTCGACGGTGACGTCGAGTCCGGTGAGGGAGACGGTGCGGCGCACCGCGCGTTCCAGGGGGACGGCGGAGAGTTCGGGGGCTTCGGCGTCGGCGTCCAGGCGGGAGACTTCCAGGAGGTCCTCGACCAGGCCGCGCAGGGCTTGGACGCGGTTGCGGACGAGTTCGGTGGGGCGGCCGGGCGGCAGGAGTTCGGCGGCGGTGACCAGGCCGGTGAGCGGGGTGCGCAGTTCGTGGGCGACGTCGGCGGTGAAGCGTTGTTCGTCGGCCAGGCGGCGGTGCAGGGTGCGGGACATCAGGTCGACGGCGGCGGCGAGGTCGGCCACCTCGTCCTTGCCGTCGACGAGTTCGCCGATCCGGGTGTCGGTCCCGCCGGCGGCGATGCCCCGGGCGGCGGTGGCGGCGGTGCGAAGGCGGCGGCTGATCCGGTCCGCGACGAGGACGCCGACGAGCACGGTGGTGAAGACCGCGGCGACGACGGTGAGCAGGATGATGCGGTCCAGGTCGGCGATGGCCTGCCGGTCCTGGCCGAAGTCGATCCGGACGGAGAGCACCCCGTCCCGGACGGCTCCGGCCGCCCACATCGATTCGCCCTGCGGGTCGGCGGCGAGCAGGGTGCCGTGCCGGCCGCCGGCGGCGAGTTCGCGCAGTGCGGTGGGGAGGGCCGGGTCGTCCACGGCGGTGCTCCGGCCGACCACCTCGCCGCGGCCGTACCCGGCCAGGGCCGAGTCGAGGGCGGTGAGCGCGGAGGTGCGGGCCTGGTCGACGTGCTGGCGGATCATCGCCTGGTGGACCAGCAGGCCGACGGCCACCGCGACCAGGACGGAGATGGCGGCGACGGCGGTGGCGATCTGGCGGCGCAGGGTCATGCCGGGCGCCGCAGCTTGTAGCCGAACCCGCGGACGGTCTCGATCCGGCCGGAGCCGATCTTGGCGCGCAGCCGTTGCACGTGGACGTCCACGACGCGGGTGTCGGCGCCCCATTCGTAGTCCCAGACCCGTTCGAGCAGGGTGGAGCGTTCCAGGACGATGCCGGGCGCGGCGGTGAACTCCAGCAGCAGCCGCAGTTCGGTGGGGGTGAGCGGGACGAGGCGGTCGTCCACCCGGACCTCCATGCTGTCGGTGTCCACCCGGAGGCCGTCGAAGCTGCGGACGGCGGGGGAGGGGACGGCGGAGGAGACGGCAGAGGGGACGGCAGAGGGGACGGCGGGGGGGACGGCGGGGGGGACGGTAGAAGGGATGGCGGCGGGGACGGCGGTGTCGGCTGCCGGGGTCACGGGGACGCGGCGCAGGACCGTGCGGATCCGGGCGACCAGGACGGCGCTCTCGAACGGCTTGACGACGTAGTCGTCCGCGCCCGCCTCCAGGCCGGAGACCACGTCGACCGGGTCGGTGCGTGCCGACATCATCAGGATCGGCAGCTGGCTCTCCTCGCGGATCCGGCGGCACAGGCCGACCCCGTCGAGCAGCGGCAGCATGACGTCCAGCAGCAGCAGGTCGGGCCGGACGGCGTGGAAGGCCTCCAGCCCCTCCAGGCCGTCGGCGGCGGTGGTGACCGGGAAGCCGTAGCGCTCCAGGGCCATCCGGGTCGCCTCGCGGATCACCTCGTCGTCCTCGACCAGGAGGATGTGCGGGTGGGAGGGGGCGGCGGGGGACAGCGCGGGGGTCATCGCTTCGGCTCCGGTGTCGCGGTGGGCATGGCGGTCGGCCGGGCGGCGCGCGGGGAGGGGACGGACGCGCCGGGGTCGACGGGTACCGGTCCGACCTGGTTCGAACCGGACGGTGTGGACGGGTACTTGGGGGCGACGCTGGGCACCTGGGCGGTGTCCGGGCCGGTCGGCGGGAGCACACCGAGGCCCTCGTCCTTCCGCTCCAGCAGGACGAGCCTGACCCCGTCCCAGCCGTAGTGGCTGCTGGTCCGGACGTAGAGGCTGGTCGACTCGTACAGCCACAGCTCGGTGCCGATGGTCTCGGCGCTGAACGTCCGCTGGACCTGCACCCGCAGGACGGGCAGCAGACGGTCCTCGGCGAGGACGTAGACGTGCAGCACCACCGGTCCGGGGGTGACGACGGTGGTGATCAGCGAGAGTCGGCCGTCGCCGGTGAGGTCGCGGAACTCGGGGCTGCGGATCTCGCACCCGGTGCAGGAGGAGCCGAGTGCCTGCCGTTCCTCCGCCGTCACCGCCGGGTCCTTGGTGAGGACGCCGCGCACGTCGACCGTGGTGATGTCCCGCCCGGGGACGGTCAGGTCGGGGACGGGCTGCGGCGGTGCCTGGGTGGCGCCGGCCGCGGCGGTGGGGGTCGGTGTCGGCGTCGGCGAGGCCGGGTTCGACCAGAGCGGCCGGGGGACGGGCGGCGGCGTGACGGTCCCGGCCGGGCCGTGGTCCCGCAGGCCGCCGGGGGTGGCGCGGCCGAAGGCCAGGGCGGCGAGGGCGAGGAGGACGACCAGGCCGGCCAGGGCCGCCACGGGGGCGGCGCCGGGCCGGCGGCGGGGTGCGGGTGGGGCTGCCACGGTCGGTGCTCGTCCTCCTGGTCTGCGGCGCGGGTCGGGTGGTGCGGGTCGGGTGGTGCGGGGTCGGGCGGGTGGCACGGGACGGCGCGGAGCGGCCGCCGGGCGTGAGCCGGGCAGCCGCCCCGCGCCACCCTGGCTAGGTCGTCCGGGTGGCGCCCGGTGGTTCCGTCAGGGCCGTGCCGGTGCCGGTGTCGACGCTGACGCCGGTGCCGACGCCGGTCAGGCCGGGTCCGCCAGCACGATGATGTTGTCCGTCCAGTGGCCGTCCGAACCGATCCGGCCGCCGCAGGTGATCAGCCGGAGCGCCGGCCCGGGCGTATCACCGTAGACCTGCTCGGTGGGGAAGGTGTCCTTGGCGGCCTGGACCAGCGTACGGACCGTGAAGTCCACGGTGCTGCCGTCCGCCCGCCGTACGGTGATCAACTCGCCGGGCCGCAGCTTCGGCAGCTGCCGGAAGACCGCCGGGCCGTGCACGGTGTCGTAGTGCCCGATGAGGACGGCGGGTCCGGGCTCGCCGGGCCTGGGGCCGTTGCGGTACCAGCCGACCTCGTCGCCCCGGTCGGCGGCCGGCACCTGAACCGTCCCGTCGGCGTTCAGGCCGAGGTCGGTCACCGGTGCGTCCACCCCGACGGAGGGGATCAGCAGACGGGTCGGCGGCGAGGCCGGCAGGGGCTTCGGGGCGGGGACGCTCGGCCGGGACGCGCCGACCGTCGACGGCGGCGGGGCGTCCGTGCCGCCGCCGTGACCGGAGGCCTCGATCCGTACGACCGGGGTCTCACGGCCGGACAGCGCCAGCGAGACGCCCAGCACCAGGCAGAGCAGGCCCGCCGTGCCGAAAGCCGTACGACGCAGGATGCTCGGGCCGGGCTTGGCGGCCCGCCGTCGGCCGCGTTCCCGGCCGCGCGTCCGGCCGTGTCCCTGCCTGCGGCCGTGCTCGTGCTCGTTCTCGTGTTCGCGGCCGCGGTCGCGTTCGCGTTCGCGTTCGTGATTCTGCCCGGGTCCGGGGGCCGGTGCGGCCCCGGTACCGCTGCGGTTGCCGGTCCCCACCACCGGGGCGGCCCCGGCGGACTCGGGACCGGTGTCAGCCTCGCGCACCGGAACGGCGGCGCAGGAGGGCGAAGCCCAGCGCGCCGGCGCCGACGGCCGCGACGGCGCCGCCGCCCGCGAGCATCAGGCCGGAGCTGTCGGTGGCACCGGAGCCGTCACCGGCCTGCGCGGCGCCCTTCGGCACCTCGCGGACCTGCGGCTGGGTGCCGTTCGGGGCTTGCGGCTGGCCGGCGCTCGGGGTCGCGGTCGGGGCGGCGGCGGCCGGGGCCTTCGGGGTGCCCGGCGCCGGGGCGGCGCTCGGGGTGGCGGTGGGCGCGGCACCCGCAGCCGGGGCGACGACGCCGGCCGGGGCGGTAGCGACGGGCTTCGGCGCGCCGTCGGCCCAGGCCTGCCCGCCGGTGACGGCGGTCAGCAGCGCGGCCCCGGTCAGGGCGCAGGCCGCCAGGACGCGGCGGGTGGGGGTGCGGTGGGTACGGCTCCTGCTCATGCGGTGTTCTCCATCTGCATCGGTGGTGCACGTCGGTCTTCGGTGCGGACCGCGGCCCGCGCGGCGTCGAGGACCGCGTCGTTCAGGACTGCGGGGTTCCTCTGCCGCGGCGTGGCGCGGTGTGGTCGCGGACGTTCGTCGTCGGCGCCGGACGCGCACGTCCTCGTCGCGGACGCCCCTCCGACCGGTAGGGCGGGTACGGCCGCTTCAGCCGGTACGGCCGGGGCGTCGACACCGAAGGTAGGAGGGCCGTGTCGCGGTCCTCGGCCGGTCGTGTCACGGCCGCCCATCGGCTTCGTAACGGCCGCCGCCCGTGACGTCGCCGGGGCTTGTGACGTCACCGAAGCCTGAAACCCCCGCCCCGCCGCCCGCCGTCCGGAACCCCCGCCGTCCGGAACCCCCGCCGTCCGGAACCCCCGCCGCCCGAAGCCCCGGCCGGCCCGGCCCGCCGCCGGGGCTCAGGCACCGCCGGAGCGCGCCGGGCCCGGCCGGAGCTGCCGGAGCGTCCACCCCGGCCCGAGCGGCCGGGTGTGGGCGGCGAGGAGTTCGGCGGCGCGGCGGTAGGAGAGGCGGGCGCGGCCGGTGTGGGGGCAGCGGTCGGCGGCGGGGGTGCCGGCGGGCGCGCGGCGGTCGGTGAGGAAGAGCGGGCCGTTGGCGCGGCCGGCGATGAGGAGGGGGAGGAGGCGGGCGGTGCCGGATTCCCACTGGAGGGGCCTGTGGCCGGGGCGGGTGCGTCGGCCGGCGAGGTCGAGGTGGTCGGTGTCCAGGGCGAGGACGGTGTCGATGGTGGCGCCGGATTCGTGCAGCAGGTGCCAGAGCGTCTGTTCGCGCAGCGGCGCGCGGAGGGCGAACAGGGCGCGCAGTCGGTCGGGGGTCAACGGGGCGGTGGCTGCGGTGGCTGCGGTGGGTTCGGGCAGGGGGCGGGGGTGGAGGCCGGTGGTCGGGTCGCCGTCGATCCAGCCGCGGGACCGCCACCAGGCGACGGCCGCGCGCAGGGTGGAGAGTTCCCGGTTGAGGGTGCGCGGGTCGGTGTCGGCGGCGCGGTGGCCGGTGGCGGTGCGGAGCCGTTCGGCGGCGTCCGGGTGGTCGAGCAGGGCGAGCGGGAGGACGGGTGGGCGGGCGCGCCGCCGTTCGGGGCCGGTGGGGGCGGGCCGGTCGGCGAGTGCCCAGGCCCAGGTGTCCAGGGCGATCCGGTAGATCCGCCGGGAGCCTTCGGCGAGTCCGGAGGCGGCCAGGTAGCGCTCGACGGCGACGGCGTACTCGACCGGTACCGGTGGGAGCCCTGCCGCTTTCCCTGCCGCGCTCTCCGCCGCTTTCCCTGCGGCGTTCTTTCCTGCGCTCCCGCCTGCGTTCCCTCCTGCGCTCTCTCCTGCGTTCGCTGCCGCGTTCCCACTCACGTCACATCCGCCTTCTTCCGCAGTAAATCACCCACTCGAAGCTGTCGGAAGAATATCCGTGATGCGCAGTAAACGGCAGGTGAATGGCCATGGCGGCCGCCATTTACTGCGCTGATGGCGCCATCTCGTGAAATTGATGGCACCAGGCTCAAGTATTTCCGCGAAACCCTTGAATCCCGCCTCCCCGGAACCCCAGACTCTCGTCACATGGCAGTGGACACCGAACGGATCCCGGACCGCCGAAGGCGCCTGGGAGACCGTCTCGCCGTGCTGGGCGAGCGCGAATTCCTGTGGTTCTTCACCGGGTACACGACCTCCCTCGTCGGCTCCTCGATGGCGCCGGTGGCGGTCGCCTTCGCGGTGCTCGACGGCGGCGGCAGCGGCACCGAGCTCGGCTGGGTGATGGCCGCCCGGATCCTCCCGGTGGTGCTGGTGCTACTGGCCGGAGGGGTGATCGCCGACCGGTTCGGCAGCCGGCGGGTGATGCTGGGGTCGGACGTCCTGCGCGGGCTGGTCCAGGCGCTGTTCGCGGGGCTGCTGGCGGCCGGGCACGCACCGGTCTGGGGGATGGTCGCCCTGGTCGCGGCGTGGGGGGTCGGCGAGGGGCTGTTCATGCCGGCCTTCGGGGCGATCGTGCCCGGCCTGGTGGGCCGCAAGGAGCTGACGGCGGACGCCAACACCCTGCTGGGGCTGTCCCGTTCGGTGTCCACCGTGGCCGGTCCGGCGCTGGCCGGCCTGCTGACCGCGGCGTACGGCCCGGCGGCCGTGCTGCTGGCCGACGCGGTGACCTACGGTGTCGGCGCCTTCGCCCTGGCCGGGCTCCGGCTGCCCGGGCGGGCGACGGGTGGTGGCGGCGGGTCGATGGCCCGGGACCTGCGGGCCGGCTGGTCGGAGTTCACGGCCCGCCCGTGGCTGTGGATCACCACCGCGCAGATGGGCCTGTTCAACCTGCTGGTCTGGGCGCCCTTCCTGGTGCTCGGCCCGCTCACCGCGCAGCGGGGCCTCGGCGGTGCCCGCGCCTGGGGCCTGGTGATGGGCGTGTACGGCGCCGGCGCGGTGCTCGGCGGCCTGCTGGTGCTCGGCCGCAGGCCCGGCCGTCCGCTCGCGGTGGCCACCGTGGCCGGGCTGGGCTGGGCGCTGCCCTCCGGGGCGCTCGCGGCGGGGGCGTCACTGCCCTGGGTGGTCGCGGGCGCGCTGGTCGCGGGGGTGGGCTCGGCGGTCTGCGGGACGCTGTACAGCACGACGACGCAGGAGTGGGTGCCGGTGGAACTGCTCGGGCGGCTGACCTCCTTCGGTGCGCTCGGTGCCTTCGCCCTCGGTCCGCTCGGCCTGGCCGCGGCCGGTCCGCTGGCCGGCCGGTTCGGGACGGGCCCGGTGCTGCTGCTCGGGTCGGTCTGGCAACTGGCTGCCGGAGCCGTAGTGTTGGCGGTGCCGGCGGTACGCCACCGCCGTTGGGAGGAGGACCCGGAGAGCTGACCAACCCCTCGGACGGCTCCGGGGCGCACCCCCGGCCCCCGGCGTGGCCCACCGCGCACCGCGCCCGGCCGGCCCCGGAGTGAAGCCGGCTGCCCCACCCGCGCACGTGCCTCCGCGGCGGGCGGGGTGGCCGGGCCGGTCGTACGGTGGAGGGTGCGGGGGGTCACCGAGGAGGACGACCATGCCCGGTTCGCTCACCATCAGCCACCACGAGTCCGCGTCCGTCCTGGACCACGCGGACGCCGAACGGCTCGCCACCGTACTGGCCGAGCTGGCGTACCTGCTGGAGATCCCGGGGCCGAACCGGGTCAACGAGGCGCAGCTCGCCCTGCTGTGCGAGGGCCGTGCCCCGGACCGTGCCGAACTGGCGCACTGGTCCCGGGCGCTCGCGACCCAGTTGAAGGGGCGGGTCTGACCGGGGTCGACCCCGCAGGCCCCGCCGACCACTCGGGCCCCGCAGGCCCCGCAGGCCCCGCCGACCACTCGGGCCCCGCCGCCCTTCCGCCGTACGATGGCGCGCGGGGCGGGGACGCCCTCCGGGTGCCGGGCCGGCCGGTGGCCGGTCCGGCGGAGGGTGGGGACCCGAGCGTGCCGCAGTACCGGGGGATGTCCTGGCTGACCGTGCCGACGCCGCTGCCGAGCGGCCCGATGCACATCGCGGTGACCCCGCTCGGCGTGGCGGCGGCCGGCTACGGCGGAACCGGCGGCGAGGTGCCGCCGTGCACCGACGAGCCGAAGATCACCGCCGTCACCGAGCGGATCGGCGCCTACCTGGCGGGCCGCACCCGTGAGTTGGGCCTGCCGATCGACTGGACCCTGAGCTCCGGACCGCACCGCGTGGTGCTGCAGACGCTGCTGCGCGAGGTGCCGTACGGCCGGACCGTCACGTACGGCGAACTGGCCGCCCGCAGCGGCGTGTTCGAGGACGTCACGGAGCCCGGTCTGGCGGCCAGGACGGTCGGGCAGATGATGGCCGCCAACCCTGTCCCCCTGCTGGTGCCCTGCCACCGCGTGGTGGCGGCGGACGGGATCGGGGGCTTCGGCGGCGGCCGGGTCGGGATCGACGTGAAGCGCTGGCTGCTCACCCTGGAGGGGGTGCTGGAGCCGACGCTCGACTGGAACGGGCCGTTGTAGACGAGGAGTTGCCCCAGCCACCACCCGGACCCCGCCGGCAGCCGTCGGCCCCCCGCCCCCGCCCCGCCGCGTCAGGCCCGGGCCCGCACCAGTGACACCCGCCCCGGTGCCCGGCGGGGCAGCACCGGCTGGACCCCGGACACCAGCGTGTACTCCAGCCCGCGTACGTCGAGGCCCGCCCCGGCGCCCTCCGGCCGTTCGCCGAGGGCCAGCCGCACCGCGTCCCACGGCAGGTTGAGCCCGCACAGGCGCAGCTGGTGGAGTCCGGCGGCGGGGCGGGTGTTGACGTCGATGACCACCGGCTGTCCGTCGAACCGGCGGAACTGCACGTTGGACAGGTAGGCCATCCGGCTCGCCCGGACGAGCCGCTGTACCGGTTCCAGGTAGCGGTCCTCGGTGGTGAAGCCCCGGCGGCGGCCCTCCTTGGTGCGCCCGACCGTGGTCAGCGGGGTGCCGTCCCGGTCGGCCAGGCAGTCCACCGAGACCTCGGGGCCGTCCAGGTAGGGCATCACCAGCAGGTCGACCGGTTCGTGCTCCGGCCCGAGGCCCGCGCCGCCGTCCGCGCCGCCGTCCGCCCCGCCCTCGGCGAGCGCCGTGGCCACCTGTTCGACCTGGACCCGGTGGTCCCAGCCGGTCAACCGCCCTGCGCCGTACGGCTTCCGGGTGAGTACCCGGAAGCCCGCGCCGCCCGCGCCGGTGGTGGGTTTGAGGCAGGCGGTGTGCCCGGCGTCCTCGATCCGGTCGACGGCGTCGAGCAGTTCGCCGGGGGTGCGGACCCGCCACCAGGGCGGGGTGGGCAGTCCGGCGGCGGCGATCGCGGCGTAGCCGTCGGCCTTGCTCGCGTAGGTCGCTATCGCGGTGGCGGGCGGGCAGAGCAGGGTGGTGCCGATCGCCTCGAACGCGGGCCGGGCGAGGGCGATGGCGAGCTGGTGGAGCTGTGGGACGAAGACGTCTATGGAGTGCCGGGCGCAGTAGTCCAGCGCGTAGTCGACGTAGCCGTCGGCGGGGAGGTCGGCGGGTTCGGGGGTGCCGTGGTCGGCGGCGGCGAGCAGGGGCGAGTCCGGATCGCCGTGGGTCGCGTGGACCACCACCGGGCGCGGTGCGGCGCGCAGTTGCTCGATGAAGAAGATGTTCTCGGCGTAGGTTCGGTTGAGCCAGACACGTACGGGTGCACTCATGCGACCCTCCCGGTACGGAGGTTGACGAAGGGTCAGGGCACCCTAGCGGCAGGTCGGGAGGGGTCCGGCGGCGGGTCCTGCCTGCGCGGGGCGGGTCGCGGGGTGGCGCGGGCGGGCGGGCCGATGGGGGAGGATGGGTTCCGGCATTCCGAGGCGTTCGAATGAATAGTCGAATACATATCGGTCAGGTGATCTATTCGTACTATTTGTTCGGTTATTCCAAATCACTCGAACGAGTGATTGCGGGCTGCCCCTGAACGGGCCCACCATGAAGATGCACCACGAATGTGCAAGGCGACACTTCATCAGGTATCGGGTATGCGAAGGGCTCCCCTCATGTCGACCGAAACCAATGCCGGTATTCCCGCGCCCAGCGCGCAATCGGAGATCCGGCAGCAGCAGAGTCTGAGCACGGCGGGCGCGCGGAACCTCGCCACCACCACCAAGTCCGCGCCGCAGATGCAGGGCATCAGCCCGCGCTGGCTGCTCAGGACGCTGCCCTGGGTGCAGGTGTCCGGCGGTACCTACCGGGTCAACCGCCGCCTGCGGTACTCGGTCGGCCGGGGCCGGGTGAGCTTCGTCAAGACCGGTGCGGAGGTGCGGATCGTCCCGCCCTCGCTGGCCGAGGTGCCGGTGCTGCGCGGCTTCGAGGACGAGGCCGTACTGGAGGAGCTGGCCTCGCGCTTCGTGCAGCGCGAGGTCAACCCCGGTGACGTCCTGGTCGAGGCCGGCACGCCGATCACCGAGGTCTTCCTGATCGCGCACGGCAAGCTCGACCGCATGGGCACCGGCAAGTACGGCGAGGAGACGGTGGTCGGCACCCTGGCCGACGGCGACCACCTCGGCGACGAGGCGCTCCAGCAGGAGGACGGCAGCTGGCCGTACACCGTCCGGGCCGCCACCTCCGGCACCGTGATGGTGCTGTCCTGGCCCTCCTTCCAGGAGCTGCACGACCGCTCCGAGGCGCTCCAGCTCCAGGTCATCGAGTACCTGAACGGCTTCCAGCAGGCGCAGAACAAGCACGGCGAGGCCGCGATCGACCTCTCCGCCGGCCACGCGGGCGAGTACGAGCTGCCCGGCGCCTTCGTGGACTACGAGCTCAAGCCCCGCGAGTACGAGCTGAGCGTCGCGCAGACGGTCCTCAAGGTGCACAGCCGCGTCGCCGACCTCTACAACCAGCCGATGAACCAGACCGAGCACCAGCTCCGGCTGACCATCGAGGCCCTGCGCGAGCGCCAGGAGCACGAGCTGGTCAACAACCCCGAGTTCGGCCTGCTGGAGAACGCCGCGTACGACCAGCGGATCCAGACCCACTCCGGCCCGCCCACCCCGGACGACATGGACGAGCTGCTCAGCCGCCGCCGCAGCACCAAGATGTTCCTGGCCCACCCCCGGGCCATCGCCGCCTTCGGCCGGGAGCTCAACAAGCGCGGCATCAACCCGGGCACGGTCGAGGTCGAGGGCCGGCACGTCATGTCCTGGCGCGGGGTGCCGGTCTTCCCGTGCAACAAGATCCCGATCGTCGGCGGGCACACCAGCTCGATCATCGCCATGCGGGTCGGCGAGGACAACCAGGGCGTCATCGGCCTGCACCAGACCGGAATTCCGGATGAATACCAGCCGAGCCTTTCGGTGCGGTTCATGGGAATCGACGAGAAGGCCATCATTTCCTACCTGGTGAGCGCCTACTATTCCGCCGCGATCCTGGTCCCGGACGCGGTCGGCGTCCTGGAGAACGTGGACATCGCGCAGCGCTGACGGCCCCGCCGGGGCCGCCGGAGACCCGCGTCGTCCGGCTGGGGGTTACGCCCATCAACCCCTGGCCGGGCGACGCGTCCCGGTGTGTGCGGCCGCGCCCGGTGCATGCGGCCGCGCCCGGTGCGTGCGGCCCTGTCCCGCGCGGCCGTCCCGCGCGGCCGTTCCGGCGGCAGGCCCGGAGCCCGCCCGACCACCACAGCGCAACCCCGGCCCGCCCGTGCCGGGCCATCCCACGACACGCGCCGACAAGAGGGAAGACACCCATGACGAGTCCCACGCTGGAGCGGGACCACAAGGAGGGGCACGAGGCGGCGGACATCCTCGCCCGCGCCCGCGCGCTGGTCGACCCGGTCATGCGGGCCGCCGTCGACTCGCTGCCCGGCACCATGCGCAAGGTCGCCGGCTACCACTTCGGCTGGTGGGAGGCGGACGGCACGCCCGCCGCGGCCCCCGCCGGCAAGGCGATCCGGCCGGCCCTGGTCCTCGCCGCCACCCAGGCGCTGGGCGGCTCGCCCGCGCAGGCCGCCGCCGCGGCCGCCGCGGTGGAGCTGGTGCACAACTTCACCCTGCTCCACGACGATGTCATCGACCGGGACGACACCCGCCGCCACCGGCCCACCGCCTGGCGGGTGTTCGGCACCACCGAGGCCATCCTGGCCGGGGACGCCATGCACTCCCTCGCGCTGCGCCTGCTCGCCGAGGACACCCACCCGGCCGCCCACGGCTCGATCCGCCGGCTCGCCGACTGCGTGGTCGAGCTGTGCGAGGGCCAGCAGATCGACTGCGCCTTCGAGCAGCGCAACGACGTCTCGCTGCCCGAGTGCCTGGCGATGGCGGAGGCCAAGACCGGCGCCCTGCTCGGCGCCGCCTGTGCGATGGGCGCCCTGTACGGCGGTGCCTCCGAGGAGACGGCGCAGGCGATGGACGGCTTCGGCCGGGAGATCGGCCTGGCCTTCCAGCTGATCGACGACCTGATCGGCATCTGGGGGGATCCGGCGGTGACCGGAAAGCCGGTCGGCGCGGACCTGGTCGCCCGGAAGAAGTCGCTGCCGGTGGTCGCGGCGCTGGGCTCCGACACCGCCGAGGGCAGGCGGCTGGCCGAGCTGTACGCGCTCGAACGCCCGCTCAGCCCGGAGGAGTTGGCGCAGTGCGCGACGGCCGTCGAGGGGGCCGGCGGGCGCGGCTGGGCGCAGGGCCAGTCCTGCGAGCGGATGGCCGCGGCGATGGCGCAGCTGGCCGCCGCCGTCCCGGAGCCGGCCGCGGCCGACGAACTGCTGGCGCTCGCCGAACTGGTCACCCGCCGCACGCACTGAGCGCGCGCCTCCTGAGGGCGCGCCTTCTGAGGGCGCGCCTCCTGCGGGCACACGCGCCGAAGGGGTAGGCACCGAGAGCGTTCACCGAGGGCGCCCTCGCGGAGTGGGGGGGGGGGCGGGGCCCCATACCCCAACCCCCCGCGGCCACAAAAACCCCCCCCCCCCCCCCCCCCCCCCCCCAAACCCAAAGCCGCCCCCCCCCCCCCCCCCCAGGGCGGG
>NZ_JBHTRF010000011.1:63014-166024 GCF_042796115.1 Kitasatospora sp. NPDC056446
GGGCGGCGGCCCCCGCGGCCCGCGGCGGCGTGGGGCTCCCCCCCAGCGCGTGACCCGGGGGCCCCCCGCGGGGGCGTGCACGGCGCCCGCCCCCCCCCCCCACTCCCGCAGTCGGCATCATCCAGCCGCCCAGCCGCCCAGCCGCCCCGCTTACCCGAAGGCGTCCGCCAGCCGCCGCTCCTTGGCGGGGTCGATGCCCTGACGCACCGGCGCGCCCGGCCGTCCCTTGCGCCCGTCGGCGTCGGTGTCCTCGGCCGGTCCGCGCGTCCGCAGCCACTCCCAGGTGTCCCGCGCGGTGTCGGCGAACGGTCGGCAGCGCAGCCCGGCCGCCTCCGCCCGGGTGGTGTCGGCGAGCCAGACGCCCGCGAGGTCGGGCAGGTCGGGCGCCCAGAGCGGGAGTTCGCTCCAGGGCTCGACCCGGTCCGGCCCCTCGGCGAGCAGCGGTCCGTCCGGGACCCAGACCAGTTCGGTGTCCCCGGCGCCCGCGACGGCCCGGCAGGTCTCCAGCCACTCGCCGAAGCGGAGCAGCCCGGCGGGCGCCGTGGTGACGAACCGTCCCGTCGTCCGGGCCGTCAGCAGGTCCAGCCCGAAGGCGGCGAAGTCCCGGACGTCGATCACCTGCATGGTCCGCTGAGGGTCCCCCGGGGCGAGCACCCGCCCGCCGCGCGCCATCCGCTCCAGCCACCAGGGCAGCCGGCCGCCGATCTCGTGCGGTCCGATGAGCAGTCCGCTGTTGAGGACCAGGGTGCGCTCGGTGCCGAACCCCTCCAGCGCCGCGCGTTCGCAGCCGGCCTTGAGGGCGTTGCCAGGGGGCTGGTCGGGCGGAGTGTCGGCGGGGCAGGGGTGCGGCGGGGAGTCCTCGCTGACCACCCGGGCGGGCCAGTCGGCGAAGGCGTGCACGGAGGAGACGAGGGTGTAGTGGCGGGCCCGTTCGCGCAGCAGCCGTACGGCGAGCGCGGTCTGGGCGGGCTGCTGCGCGGAGGTGTCGACGACGGCGTCCCAGTCCCGGCCGTCGACCAGCCGGGCGAGGTCCGCGGGGCTGTCCCGGTCACCGCGGACGGCCTCGACGCCGGGCAGGTCGGCGGCGCTGCGGCCGCGGTTGAAGGTGGTCACCTGGTGGCCCCGGGCGAGGGCCTCGGCGGCGTAGGCGCGTCCGAGGAAGGACGAGCCCCCAAGCAGAAGGATCTTCATACCGGCCACCTTCTCCCGGCGGTCCCGCCCGTACGCCCGGATTAGCGCAGAGCAGAGGCCGCGCCGCGACCGGCACCGCCCGCCGCCCCTCCTGATCCGACATGCCGCCCCCTTCCGGCCCACCTAGCATCCGATCTGTACCGACCTATACCGACCTGTGCCGATTGGACCGGCTTCGACCCCGACCGGCCCGACCGGCCCGACCGGCCCCGCAGGCCCCCGACCGGCCCCGACCGACCGTACGAAGGACCCCCGATGAACCAGCCCGAGCTGGAGGCCCTGGCCGCCGACGCGTACGTCTACGGCTACCCGCTGGTCGCCGACCTCACCATGGTCGAGCGCTTCATCAGGGGCGGCCTGGGCACCCTCCCGGCGGCGCCGTTCAACCACTTCAGCCACGCCACCCGCCTGGCCGGTCCGGCCGACGCCTTCGTCTCGGTCAACAACGACACGATCTACTCGATCGCCCAGCTCGACCTCTCCGAGGGCCCGCAGGTGCTGCACGTCCCGGACACCGCCGGCACCTACTACGTGCTGCAGTTCCTGGACGCCTGGACGGACAACGTCGCCTACCTGGGCCGCCGGGCCACCGGGACCGGCGCGCAGACCCGGCTGATCGTCCCGCCCGGCTGGCACGGCACCCCACCGGACCCGGACCGGGTGATCGAGCTGCCGACCACCGTCGGCACCGTGGTCGGCCGGTTCGCCTGCACCGGCCCCGACGACCTGCCCCGGGTCCGGGCGCTGCAGGCCGCCCTCACCCTGGAACCGCTGGAGCCGGGCGGCCTGGTCGCCGGCCTGCCCGAGCCCGACCCGGACGTACCCGAGCGGCTGGCCTTCTTCGAGCGCCTGCGGGTGTGGATGCAGGCCTTCCCGCCCGCCACGGCGGACATCGAGTACCAGCGCCGCTTCGCCCCGCTCGGCCTGCTCGACGACGGTGCCTCCCCGTACCGCGCGGCGGCCCCCGAGTGGACGCTCGCGCTGGCCAAGGGACTGGCCGCCGGGCGCGAACGGGTCGAGGACGCCACCCGCCCGCCCGAGGACCACCCGCCCGGCGAATGGCGTTCCGCGCTCCACCTCTTCGACTACAACACCGACCACCTCGGCCCGGGCACCCTGGACGACCCCGAGTGGCGCATCCCCGACCGCCGCGCCGCCTACCTCAGCCGCGCCGCCGCCGCCCGGGCGGGCCTCTGGGGCAACCACGCCTACGAGGCCTCGTACGCGATGACCTACGACGACTCCGACGGCCGCCCGCTGACCGGCGCCCACAGCTACACCCTGCGCTTCGACCAGCCGCCCCCGGCCGGGGCGTTCTGGTCCGTCACGATGTACTCCGTCCCGGACTACTACCTGGTGGAGAACCCGATCGACCGCTACTCGATCGGCGACCGCACCCCCGGCCTGGTCCACGGCGACGACGGCTCCCTCACCCTGACCCTCCGGCACGACCAGCCCGAGGACCCGGCCGCCGCCGCCAACTGGCTGCCCACCCCGCCCGGCGAGTTCCGCCCGATCATCCGCGTCTACCAGCCCGAGCCCCCGGTCCTCGACGGCACCTACCAGGTCCCCCCGATCCACCGCACCTGACACCTTCCGGGCCGGGCCGTCCCCGCGGGGCACGGCCCGGTTCCTAGCGAGCGGACGGGGACGCAGGCGGCGCGCCGGTGCCGGTGCCGGTCGGATGCGGCGAGGCGCTGCCCGTCGGAGCCGCCGTGGGCGTGCCCGGGTGGGACGGCGTGCTCGTCGGCGTGCCGGACGGCGTCGCCGACGACGGCGGGCCCGAGGGCGACGGCGAGCCCGGCGACGGTGCGCCCGACGTAGGCGAGCCCGGTGACGGAGAACCCGGTGACGGAGAACCCGGTGACGGCGAGCCCGACGGCCCGCCCGGTGACGGCGGAGCGGTGGCCGTGGGCGACGGGTCGGCCGGGGCGGAGGAGCCGCCCCGGTTGTGCGGGCCGCCCTCCAGGGTCACCACCGCCTGGGAGGGCGGCAGCGCGATCCGGGCGGTCCAGTGCGTCGTCGGCGCGAGGTCCTCGTCGACGGTGACGGTCACCGTGATCCGCTGGCCGGGCGCGAGGGTGCCGGAGTCGCGGCTGAGCCGGAGCCAGCCGGCGTCCGTCACCGCGTGCCAGTGGATCTCGGTACTGCCGGAGTCGGTGAGGGTGAGGACCGTACGGCTGCCGTACTCGGCGGCTTCGACGGTGAGCAGCCCGGCGGGGGCCGACGCGGAGGCCGGGTCGACCACGGGGGCCGGGGTGGCGACCAGGGTCGGGCTGCCGAGCGGGGTCGCGCCATGGGCCGGGACGGGGACGGCCGGACCCTGGAAGGTCAGCCCTGGAAAACCGGGGAGCAACGTTTCTGCATCTCCGAACCCGCCGCCACCGCCCGTCCCTGCCAGCTCCATCCCCGGCACCCCCGGCGTCCCGGCACCGGCCGGACTCCCGGCAGTCGGCCACGGCGGCCGCTGCCCGGCGCCCCGACCGGCCTCGTCCACCCGCACCGCCGACACCGAGGCCGCCGACCCCGACCCGCCGCCGCTCCGGTGCCCGGCCCAGAGCGCGATCACCGGCGCCGCCAGGACGGCCGCGAGCACCCCGGTGGTCACCACCCGCCGACGGACCGCCAGCCCGCGCCCCGCGTCCGGCGCCCGGTGCCGTGGAAAGCCGCCCTGGTCGAACCGCAACCCGGGCTCGGCCACCGCGACACCGACGACGCGCGTGACACCCGCGATGCCCGCGACGCCCGCGAAACCCACGGCACCCACAGCACCGACCGCACCCACAGCACCCACAGCACCCGCCCCGCCCGGTGCCCCCAGCAGCGGCAGCCCCGGAAGCCCCGACAGCGCCGACGCGCCCTCCGCCGCCCCGCCCGCCACCCGCTCCGCCGTCCCCCGGCAGGTCGGGCAGTCCACCACGTGCTGCACCAGCTCCCGCCGCAGCGCCGGGCCGAGCACCCAGTCCCGCCAGGACTCCGCCCCGGCCCCGCCGAGCCGGTCCAGTTCGGGGCAGCTGCCCACGCCGAGCACCAGCAGCGCCGCCCTGGTCCGGGCCACCTCGGCCTCGGCGCCCGCCAGCAGCGCGCGGGTCCGTTCGAACGGCAGGCCCAGGACCGCCGCCACCTCCAGCGGGGTCAACCGGTGCCGGACGGACAGCTCCAGCGCCTCGCGCTGCTCCGGGTCGGTGCCGGCCGCCTCCGGCCAGGCGAGCGAGGCCAGCTCGCGCCGCCGCCGGGCCGCCTCGACCTCGTCCGGCTCCACCGAGCCGCCCGTCCGCCCGTTCCGGCCGCCGACCCCGTCGGCCCGGCCTCCGCCCTCGTCGCTCCCGTCCTGGCCGCTCCCGCTCCCACCGCTGCCGTCCGCCAGCCGCCGCAGGCAGCAGTACCGGGCCAGCGAGAACAGCCAGGCCCGCACCAGCCCGGGCTCCGCCAGCCGGGCGCCGTGCCGCTGTGCCAGCTCACGGACCTCGCGCAGGGCGTCGGCGGCGGCGTCGTGCTCGCACAGCACCGAGAGGCAGTAGGTGAAGAGGCCGTCCACCTGCCGGTCGTACGCCGTGAGCACGGCAGCGGCGGCCTGCGGCCCGGCCGGCCCAACAGTTCGCGTTGTCACCCGTCCGACGGTAGAGACCCCGGAGCGCCCGGCCCCGCCATTCGCCGCGTATGTACTTCTTTCGGGTAACAACATCGCCCATCTGTGTGGACGCACGGCAAACCCGCCTCCGCCCGGACCCCTCCCCGCCGCCGCCCCGGCCGGGCCCCACCACCGTCCCGGCCGGGCCCCACCGCCGCCCGGACCCCACCCCGCCGCCGCACCCCGCCGCCGCTGTCGTACCCAGGCGCTACCGTGGGCCGCATGCCTCCGCGTTCCAAGACCACCGCCAAGCCGCGCCCGGCGTACCGCTGCACCGAGTGCGGCAACCAGCTGCCCAAGTGGGTCGGCCGCTGCCCGGAGTGCAACGCCTGGGGGACGGTCGAGGAGTACGGCGCGGTGCCGATCCGGACGACGGCGGCCGGCCCGGTCAGCGCGCCCGCCCGCCCGATCGCCCAGGTCGACGGCCAGGTCGCGACGGCCCGCTCGACGGGTGTGCCGGAGCTGGACCGGGTACTCGGCGGCGGGCTGGTCCCCGGCGCGGTGGTGCTGCTGGCCGGCGAGCCCGGTGTCGGCAAGTCGACCCTGCTGCTGGACGTCGCGGCCAAGGCGGCCTCCGCGCAGCACCGCACGCTCTACGTCACCGGCGAGGAGTCGGCCGGCCAGGTCCGGCTGCGAGCCGACCGGATCAACGCGCTCTCCGAGCACCTCTACCTCGCCGCCGAGTCCGACCTGGGCGCCGTGCTGGGGCACATCGACGCGGTCGGCCCCGGCCTGCTGATCCTGGACTCGGTGCAGACCATCGCCTCCGCCGAGCTGGACGGCGCCCCGGGCGGCCCGGCCCAGGTCCGCGAGGTGGCGGCCGCGCTGATCCGGGTGTCCAAGGAGCGGGGCATGGCCACCCTGCTGGTCGGCCACGTCACCAAGGACGGCCAGATCGCCGGCCCGCGCCTGCTGGAGCACCTGGTGGACGTGGTGCTCAGCTTCGAGGGGGACCGGCACGCCCGGCTGCGCCTGATCCGCGGGGTCAAGAACCGCTACGGCGCCACCGACGAGGTGGGCTGCTTCGAGCTGCACGACGAGGGCATCGTCGGCCTGGCCGACCCGTCCGGCCTCTTCCTGACCAGGCGTGACAAGCCCGTTCCCGGCACCTGCCTCACCGTCACCCTGGAGGGCAAGCGCCCGCTGGTGGCCGAGGTGCAGGCGCTGATGGTGGATTCGCAGATCCCCTCGCCGCGCCGCACCACCTCGGGCCTGGAGTCGCCCCGGATCGCGATGATCCTGGCGGTCGTCGAGCGGCACGGCGGGGTGAAGCTCGGCAAGCAGGACATCTACACCGCGACGGTCGGCGGGGTGAAGCTGAGCGAGCCGTCCGCCGACCTCGCGGTCGCGCTCGCGGTGGCCAGTTCGTCCACCGACACCCCGCTGCCCAGCAACCTGGTGGCGATCGGCGAGGTCGGCCTGGCGGGCGAGGTACGGCGGGTGACGGGTGTGCAGCGGCGCCTCGCCGAGGCGCACCGGCTGGGCTTCACCCACGCCCTGGTCCCGCCGGACCCGGGCAAGGTGCCGCCGGGCATGAAGGTGGTCGAGGTGGCCGACATCGGCGAGGCGCTGCGGGCCATCCCGGGCCGCCGCCGGGCCGCCGCCAAGCCGCGCGGCGAGGCCCGTACGGACGCCCGTGCCGGGGCCCGCGCTGAGGCACCGTCGGCGCCTCCGGCTCCCCGCCCGGCACCGGTCACGGCCTTCCCGGAGGAGCTGATGGACGGCTGGGAGCCGGTCGACTCCGACGAACTGCGCTGACCCAAGCCCTGCCGAAGCCACGCACAGTTAGACTTTCCCCAGTCTCATTGGCCAGAAGGCAGTACCGAGCGGTACTGAGCGACAGAGCAACAGACCGCGGACCGGCGCACGGCGCGAGGCGCGCGGCACGGGGTCGACCGGAGGAGTCACGTGGCAGCCAGCGACCGGGGGGCGGACAAGGCCTCCCGTGAGGAGGCCCTGCTGCGGGCCTCCCTCACCGCCATCGCGCCCGGCACGGCGTTGCGTGACGGCCTGGAGCGGGTCCTGCGGGCCAACACCGGCGGCCTGATCGTGCTGGGTTTCGACAAGACCGTCGAGCCCATCTGTACCGGCGGCTTCGTCCTGGACGTCGAGTTCACCGCCACCCGGCTGCGCGAACTGTGCAAGCTGGACGGCGCGGTGGTGCTCGACAAGGACATCACCAAGATCGTCCGGGCCGGTGTGCACCTGATGCCGGACTCGACCATCCCGACCGACGAGACCGGCACCCGCCACCGCACCGCCGAGCGGGTCAACCGGCAGACCGGCTTCCCGGTGGTCGCGGTCTCGCACTCGATGCGGCTGATCGCGATGTACGTCAACGGCACCCGCCGGGTGCTGGAGGACTCCACCACCGTGCTGTCCCGCGCCAACCAGGCGCTGGCCACCCTGGAGCGCTACAAGCTGCGCCTGGACGAGGTGGCCGGCACGCTCTCCGCGCTGGAGATCGAGGACCTGGTGACGGTCCGGGACGTCACCGCCGTGGCGCAGCGCCTGGAGATGGTCCGGCTGATCGCGACCGAGATCGCCGGCTACGTGCTGGAGCTCGGCATCGACGGCCGGCTGCTCTCGCTCCAGCTGGACGAGCTGATCGCGGGCGTGGAGCCGGAGCGCGAGCTGGTCGCCCGGGACTACTTCCCGGAGCGGGCCGCCAAGAAGGGCCGGACGGTCACCGAGGTGCTGGCCGACCTGGAGGCGCTCACCCACGCCGAGCTGCTGGACCTTCAGACCGTCGCCAAGGCGCTCGGCTACTCGGGTACGCCGGAGTCGCTGGACTCCGCCGTCTCGCCGCGCGGCTACCGGCTGCTGGCGAAGATCCCGCGCCTGCCCAACACGGTGATAGAGCGCCTGGTCGAGCACTTCGGCGGTCTGCAGAAGCTGCTCGCGGCGAGCATCGACGACCTCCAGACGGTCGAGGGCGTCGGCGAGACCCGGGCCCGCTCGGTCCGCGAGGGCCTGTCCCGCCTTGCCGAATCGTCCATCCTGGAGCGCTACGTCTGATCGGGCACCCCGTCCGTCCGTCCACCCGGGCAGACGGACGGACGGACAGGAACAGGCACACGGACACTCGGACACACACAGCCGGACGCACGAACGGTCCCCGGGGAGGCACCTCCCCGGGGACCGTCCCGTATCCGGCCGCGCGGGCCGGGGCTCGCCCCCGACGCCGGAGCCCCCGACGCCGGAGCCCCCCGGCCAGGGCGGCCGGGGGGCTCCGTACGGACGTGACCGTCGCTCAGTTGTCCAGCCGGATCGAGGCCCGCGCCGAGACCTTGTCCCCGGAGAGCCCGGTGAGCTCGGCGAGCACCACGTAGGTGCCGTTCGCGGGCGGCGCCGGGTCGGCCGTCGCGCACTGCGGCTTGCTGCGGCTGCGGTCCCAGGTGAAGGTCTCGGTCTGGCTGCCGTTGGCCGCCAGCTGCACCCAGATGCTGCCCTTGTCGGCCGGGCAGTCGCCGGAGGACCAGACCCGGTCGCCGTTGCTGGCGCTGACGGTGATGGCGGAGGTGACCCGGCCGAGGTCCACCCGGCAGTTGGCGCCGGAGGAGTTCTTGACCGTCAGGGCGAGCCGCGGCTTGTCCTTGGGCGGGTACGAGTTCTGGGTGCCGGCCAGTTCCAGGGCGACCTGCGAGGAGGCGCAGACCGGGAGCGTCATGATCTCGGGGGTGTTGACCGCCGGGACCCCGCCGCCGGTGCCACCGGTGCCGCCCGTGCCGCCCGCCGCACCGCCGCCGGTGCCGCCGGCCGCGCCGCCGGTACCGCCCGCGGGGGCAGGGTTGGCAGCGCCGGTTCCGCCGCTGAGGTTGACCTCGGTTCCGCCGCCGCCGGCCACCGGGCCGCCGCCGGGGTTGCTCCCGCCGCCGGGGCGCGCGGCGGGGCCGCTCGGCGAGGCGCCGGGCGTGATGGCCTGGGCGGGGGTCTGGTTCTGGGACTGGGACGGAACGGCCTGCGCGGCCTTGCTCTGTGAGCCGTCGTCACCGCCCCCGCCCTGGTCGGTCATCAGCCAGGCGATCAGGGCGACGACCGCCGCGACGGCGGCGAGCACGACGACGCGCCGACGCCAGTAGATCGAGGCCGGCAGCGGTCCCACGGGTTGACGCAGAGAGGGCACGACCAAACTCTACGAGACTGTGTGTGGCGTTTGACTCACCAACACCGCACAGTCGCCCCTTCCTTCACATGATCCGCCATTTGATCCGTTCGGGGGAGCCCCGAAAGGCTGATTTCGGGGAAGTCCACCGGAATATCCGGAGTCGGATCATCCACTTCGGCCGGGTCGGCGGGCATGGGAGGATCGAAGGGCCATGACTGCCATCACCGCTTCCGCCACCGCCGCCGCCGGTGCCACCCGGCTGCCGATGCCGCTGCCGCTGTTCCACTCGACCGTCCTGGACTGGTACGAGGCGAGCAAGCGCGACCTGCCCTGGCGGACGCCCGACGCGACGCCCTGGGCCGTCATGGTGAGCGAGTTCATGCTCCAGCAGACCCCCGTCAAGCGCGTGCTGCCCGCCTGGGAGGCCTGGCTGACCCGCTGGCCGACCCCCGCCGCCCTGGCCGCCGACGCGCCCGGCGAGGCGGTCCGGATGTGGGGCCGGCTGGGCTACCCGCGCCGCGCGCTGCGGTTGCACGCGGCCGCCGTCGCCATCACCGAGGAGCACGGCGGCGAGGTCCCGGACGACCACGCCACCCTGCTCTCGCTGCCCGGAGTGGGGGAGTACACCGCCGCGGCGGTCGCCTCCTTCGCCTTCCGCCAGCGGCACGTGGTGCTGGACACCAACGTCCGCCGGGTCTTCGCCCGCGCGGTGACCGGCGTCGAGTACCCGGCCCAGGCCACCACCGCCGCCGAGCGCCGCACCGCCACCGAACTGCTGCCCGAGGACGCCGGCACCGCCGCCACCTGGGCGGTCGGCGTGATGGAGCTGGGCGCGCTGGTCTGCACCGCGCGCGGCCCGGAGTGCGGGGAGTGCCCGCTGTTCGCCGGCTGCGCCTGGCAGCGGGCCGGCCGGCCGCCGTACGAGGGCCCGGCCCGGCGCGGCCAGACCTACGAGGGGACGGACCGCCAGGTGCGCGGCAAGCTGCTCGCGGTGCTGCGCGAGGCGCACGGCGAGGTCGGGCAGGCCCGGCTGGACGCGGTCTGGCCGGACGCGGTGCAGCGGGCCCGGGCCCTGGACGGCCTGGTGTCGGACGGCCTGGTCGAGCCGGTCGAGCAGGGCGTCTACCGACTGCCGCAGTAACCGACTGCCGCGGTAACCGGCCGCCCCGGCAGCCGGCCACCGCCGACGAGTACCGACGACCACCGCAGACGAGCGCGGACGACGGCGCCCCCGGGAGGACGAACCTCCCGGGGGCGCCGCGGTCGTACGGGCGGGACCGTCAGACGGCCGCCGCCTCCAGCGAGGCCTCGGCCGGCTTCTCGCCCTTGCCCGTGCCGCGCAGCGGCACCTCGCGCAGGAACACCGCGGCGGCGATCGCGATCACGGCCACCCCGGCGCCCCACAGGAAGACGGTGTGCATGCCGTTGGACACCGCGTGGTGGTAGGCGTCCTGGATGTTCTCGGGCAGCGTGCGCAGCGCGGCCGGGCTCATCTGGCCCGGGTCCTTCACGCCGCCGGCGCCGGCCTGCTCGCCGAGCTTCTCCTTCATGGTGTCGGCCACCCGGTTGTTGAACAGCGCGCCGAACAGCGCGACACCGAAGGAGCCGCCGATGGTGCGGAACAGGGTGGCGGTGGAGCTGGCCACGCCCATGTCCTTGAGCTCGACGCTGTTCTGGGCGACCAGCATGGTGATCTGCATCAGGAAGCCCATGCCGGCGCCCAGCACGACCATCCAGCAGGCCGAGGTGAAGCTGCTGGTCGTGGTGCCCATGGTGGAGAGCAGGACCATGCCGGCGGTCATCACCAGGGTGCCGATGATCGGGTAGATCCGGTACTTGCCGGTCTTGGTGACGGCCTGGCCGACCACCAGCGAGACCACCAGCATGCCGAACATCATCGGCATCAGCAGCAGGCCGGAGTTGGTCGCCGAGGCGCCCTGGACGATCTGCTGGTAGAGCGGCAGGAAGACGGTCGAGCCGAACATCACGAAGCCGACGACGAAGCCGATGATCGAGACCAGGGTGAAGTTCAGGTTCTTGAAGAGGCTCAGCGGCAGCATCGGCTCCTCGACCCGCTGCTCGACGTAGCAGAAGGCGATCAGCGAGGCGGCGGCGAGCGCGGCCAGGCCGAGGATCTGCTTGGAGCCCCAGGGGTACTGCTGGCCGCCCCAGGTGGTGATCAGCACGAGCGAGGTGATGCCGGTGGTGAGCAGGACGGCGCCCGCGTAGTCGATCTTGGCGGTGCTGCGGACCTTCGGCAGCTTCAGGGTGACGACGACGACGGCCAGCGCGACCACGCCGAGCGGCAGGTTGATGTAGAAGGTCCAGTGCCAGCTGAGGTGGTCGGTGATGAAGCCGCCGACCAGCGGGCCGCCGATGGTGGCGAGGGCCATCACCGCGGCGAACATGCCCTGGTACTTGCCGCGGTCACGCGGCGGGACCAGCGCGCCCATGATCGACATGACGCCGACCATCAGACCGCCGGCGCCCAGGCCCTGGACGGCGCGGAAGCCGATCAGCTCGTTCATGTTCTGGGACAGGCCGGACAGTGCCGAGCCCACCAGGAAGATCACGATCGAGGTGAGGAAGGTGCCCTTGCGGCCGTACATGTCGCCGAGCTTGCCCCAGATCGGGGTCGAGGCGGCGGTGGCCAGGGTGTACGCGGTGACCACCCAGGACAGGTGCTCGGCGCCGCCGAGGTCGCCGACGATGGTCGGCATCGCGGTGCCGACGATCAGGTTGTCGAGCATGGCCAGCAGCATGGTGACGACCAGGCCGACCATCACGAGGCGGATCTCGCGGGGCGACCGCGGTTGCTCCTCCTCGGCCGCCTTGTCCTCCGGCACCGGGTCGGTGGTCTTGGGCTGTGACATGAGGTGGGTCTCCCGGAGGGTGGTTCGGACGGGGCGTCGCGCCGCGCGGCGGCTCACTTACTTGTCGCCCGGCTAGTTTATCGACCGTCGGCACGGTAGGTTGTTCACTAGCCGGTCGTCAAGCCAGTTTCCCGACCGGCCGCCTGGGCAGGGAGAATGTTGCCCGGGGCGGACGCCACCGGGAGTCCGCAGCAGTTCACCGACGCAGTCATGAGGCAGGCCATGGGCACTTCGCACAGCCCCCGCAGCGACACCCGGGCTCGCATCATCGAGGTGTCACTGGAGCTCTTCTCCGAGCAGGGCTACGAGCAGACCTCACTGCGCGAGATCGCCGACCGCCTGGGCGTCACCAAGGCCGCGCTCTACTACCACTTCAAGACCAAGGACGACATCGTCCTGGGCATCGTCGAGCGGATGGCCGCCCCGATCGACGAGACCATCGCATGGGGCCGCGAGCAGGCCTGGAGCCCGGGGATGCGCGACGAGCTGATCCGCCGCTTCGCGGACGGGATGGCCGAGCGGGCGCCGCTGCTGCGGTTCTTCCACGAGAACCAGCCCGCGCTGCGCGAGTCCGCGGCCGGGCTGGCCTTCCGGGACCGCATGATCACCATGGTCCAGCTGGTGCACGGGCCCGAGGCGGACTTCCCTGACCGGCTGCGGGCCGCGATGGCGCTGTTCACCGTCCACTCGGCGCTGTTCCTGCTCAAGCAGGACCACGCGGACTGCGGCCACGCCGAGAACGTCTGGGGCGAGCCGCTGAAGACGGCGGCCACCCTGGACGAGGCGATCGAGGCGGCCCGGGACGTCGCGCTGGAGATCGGCGACCGGATCGGCCACCCGGCCGCACCTCCGGCCCCGCCTGCTCCGCCCGCCGCACCCCCGGCCCCGCCGGCCGCAGCTCCGGCCCCGCCCGCCGCGTGAGGCCGGGTCAGAAGTCGGTGACGCCGTGCCCGGCCAGGTACGCGATCGGGTTGACCACCGCGCCGTAGCGGTTGCTGGTGCGGATCTCGAAGTGCAGGTGCGGCCCGGTCGAGTTGCCGGTGCTCCCGGACAGCCCGATCCGCTGGCCCGCCGCCACCTGCTGGCCGGACGAGACCGTGACCGAGGACATGTGCGCGTACTGCGCGAAGTGCCCGTCCGCCAGCCGCAGCACGACCTCCTTGCCGTACGCGCCGTCCCAGCCGGCCGAGACCACGGTCGCGTTGCCGACCGCCAGCAGCGGCGTGCCGGGGGAGACCGCGAAGTCCACCCCGGTGTGGTACCCGGCCGCGTAGCTCCGGTTGGCGACCCCGTACGGATTGCTGGTCGGCGCGTCCGGCACCGGCGCCGACCAGGCGGGCGCGGGCCCGGGCCCGGGCTCCGGCTCGGCGCCGGGTCCGGCGGGCTCGTCGGCGGTCGGTCCCGGCTCCGCGGCGGGGGCGGGCGGTTCGAGCGGCAGCAGGTTGGCGGCGACCGCCACGAACTGCTGGGCCGAGTCGCTGTCCTCGGACAGCTTGTACGGGCTCGGGCCGGCCACCTGGACCAGCCCCGCGGTGGGCACCTCCGCCAGCGGCGCGGTGAACGCCGAGCTGCCCGGTGTGGTGGGCAGCACGGTCTGCGCCGAGGCGCTGCCGGGCGCGGCCACCAGCAACACGCCGGCGAGCAGCGTCGCGACGGCCCCGGCCGATACCAGCGCGTGGTCGTGCTCGGCCCGCTGGCGGCTGCCCGGCAGGGTGGTGTGCCGGGGCGTGCCCAGCCTGCGCAGCGGGGCGGCCTGGGTGCGGAGGGCATGGCCGAGCCGGGGCTGCCAGGCCGCCGCCTGGGCCGCCGTACGGGCTGCCGTACGGGCGGCGAGCCGGCGCAGGGCCGGCCCCACGGGCGGGACGGTGGACATCGGTAGCCATACCTCACGGGTCGGACGAGGGCAGCACGAAGGACCCGTTCGGGCGCGTGCTGAGCGGGGGACCACTCAGGTGTAACGGTCACCGAGCGGACGCCCAAACGGGGTGACGTACTACCGCAGGTAGTCGGCGTGGCGCCGGAGATTCAAGCTGACGGAGTAACGATCATGTGATCCGATCGTCCATGGCCCCGCCGAGCCGGTCCGGGGCACCCTCCGCCGCCGCTACTACCCCTGGTCGTACCGCCCCGGAGGCCTGTGACCAGGACCACGCGCCGACGGGGTTTGCCGGGCTCGAACGGCTTCCGTCCGCACCGCTGACCGCTCCGGCGAGCTGCGGGACCATCGACCCATGTATGGCATCAGGAGCGAAGAACCCGACGCCGGTGGCCGCCCGAACCCGTTGGACCGCCGCTTCGCCGCCCTGCGCGGCTGCGAGCGCATCCTGTCCGGCGTCCGGCCGCAGAGCATCCGCGAACGCCTCGCCGCCCTGGCCGGCCCGCTGCCGGACGGGAGCGCGGCCGTCGACGGGCTGGACGGCCGGCCGGACCAGTACGGCGACGGCGTGGTCCGCGCCCTGGAGCTCCGGGTCGCCGGACTGCTCGGCACCGAGGACGCGGCCTTCTTCCCGACCGGCACCATGGCCCAGCAGGTCGCCCTGCGGATCCACGCCGAGGCGGCCGGCCTGCGCGCCGTCGCCACCCACCCGCTGGCCCACACCGACCGGCACGAGCGGCAGGCGCTCGGCGCCCTCACCGGGCTGCGCAGCCTCTGGCCGACCACCGAGCCGCGCCAGCCCACGGCGGCGGAGCTGCGCGCCCTGGGCGAGCCGTACGCCGCGCTGAGCCTGGAGCTGCCGTTGCGCGACGCCGGGTTCGTGCTGCCCGGCTGGGAGCCGCTGCGGGCGCTGGCCGCGGTGGTGCGGGAGGAGCACGGTGCGGCGCTGCACCTGGACGGCGCCCGGATCTGGGAGTCCGCCGTCGCCCTCGGCCGACCGCTGCCGGAGGTCGCCGCTCTGGCCGACTCGGTGTACGTCTCCTTCTACAAGACGCTCGGCGGGATCAGCGGTGCCGCGCTGGCCGGTCCGGCCGGCTTCGTCCGCACCGCCCGGGCCTGGCGGCACCGCTACGGCGGGCAGCTCTTCCAGCAGTGGCCGTTCGCGCTGGCCGCGCTGGCCGGCCTGGAGTGCGAACTGCCCTTGCTGGCGCGGTACGTGGCGCACGCCCGGACGGTCGCCGGGGCGCTCGCCCGGGCCTTCGCCGCCGTCCCCGGCGCCCGGGTGCACCCGGCTCCGCCGCACACCCACCAGTTCCAGCTCTGGCTGCCGTACCCGGCCGGGGAGTTGGAGGAGGCCGCGCTGGGGCTGGCCGAGGAGCGCGGGATCGGGCTGTTCGGCGCCTGGCGCGAACGGGAGCTGCCCGGTCTGGCGATGACCGAGGTCACGGTCGCCTCGGCGGCCCTCGACTGGACCGGCGCCGAGGTCGAGGCGGCGGCCGCCGCCTTCCTGGACCGGCTGCCCGACCCGGCGCGCCGGGCCTGAGCGAGCCCGTCCCGGCGCGCCGGGCCTGACGGAGCCGGGGTCGCACGGATACCGGGCCGGACGGATTCCGGGCCGGACGGAAAAGCGTCCGGCCCGCCCCCGCGTGGTGCGGGGACGGGCCGGACGTGGTTCCGTCAGAGCTGCCTGGTCACAGGCCGATCGCTACGGGCTCGATCAGTTGTCGACCGGGCGGACCCGGATCCAGGTCTCCAGGTAGTTCGAGGACTCGTTCTCGACCTCGATGCTGGTGCCGGTCTTCGGCACGTTCACACCGTTGTACTGGTTGTCCTTGGACCACCACGACTTCAGGTCGTTGAACTCGTCGACGCCCTTGGTCTTCGGGATGACGGTCTCGACGCCGGCCTTGTGCAGGGTCAGCGCGTTGACGCGGCGCGAGCCGAAGGTGGAGTCGAAGCCCTGCATGCGCGGACGCATCAGGGTGCCGTCGTTCCACTTCAGCGGGGTCGGGTGCGAGTCGACCGGCAGGATCAGGCCCTGGCCCGGGTGGGCGCTCACGTTGTTGTCGGTCTGCGACTCGTCCCAGTACCAGATCAGCAGACCGGGCTGGTACGCGTAGTGCTCGACCCAGCCCGGGCGGTCGGCGAAGCCGAAGTTGTACGGGCCGGTCTTCAGGGTCTGGTCGAAGGACACGTACTGCCGGTTCTCCGCGATGTAGTACTGCGCGTAGTCCTTGGTGTACGAGCCGCCGAAGCGGGTGAACCCTGCGGCCACCCAGCCGTTGTCACCCTTCTCGACGTCGTCGCTGAACACGGTGGCACCGTCGGCGACGATCGAGATGTTGTCCAGCGTCAGGCCGCGGTAGTGCAGGCCGCCGTCGGTGGTGTTGTGGTAGCGGAACTTGACCTGCTTGCCCGCGTAGGCGTCCAGGTTGAACGACAGGTCGCCCCAGGTGGCGGCCAGGCCGCTCACGGCCGGACGGTCGTTCTCGCGGGGGAGCGGGGCGCCGTTCCAGGTGCCGTCCACGACGGTCCAGTTCTTGCCACCGTCGGTGGAGACCTCGCCGAACGCGTAGTCGAAGTCCGGCTCCAGCTCGTACCAGGCCTTGGCGTTGATGCTGGCCTTGGTCTTGCCGGTCAGGTCGACGTCGCGGGTCAGCGTGACGTTCAGGTTGTCGGCGCTGCCGCTCCACCACTCACCGCTGCCCCCGAAGGGCTTGTTGATCTCGGTGGTGATGCTCTTCTTCGGCAGGTCGACGATCAGACCCTGCGGCAGGTTGCTGTTGTACTCCGCCGGGCCGATGTGGTGCGTCGACTCGGTGCCCGCCTTGGCGCGGTCGGCCTTCAGCCAGCCGAGCTTGTACTTGCTCCAGGCGTCGAGGTCGTTCGGCATGTCGCCGATGCTGTTCTTGCCCTCGCCCAGCCAGGAACCGGAGGACATCAGCGACCAGAAGCCGACCGAGTTGTCGATGCCCTTGCCGGCGGTGTCGTAGAGGTCCGGCAGACCGAGGTCGTGGCCGTACTCGTGGGCGAAGACGCCGAGGCCGCCGTTCTCCGGCTGCATCGTGTAGTCGCCGATCCAGAGGCCGGTGCTGCCGACCTGGACGCCGCCGAGCTTGTTGTTCTCGGGGCCCGCGGTACCGGTCAGGTTGCCGTAGACGTACGAGCGGTGCGCCCACAGGGCCTTGGTGCCCTGCTTGCCGCCACCGGCCGACTTGTCCTCGCCGGCGTGCACGATCTGGAAGTGGTCGATGTACCCGTCGGGCTGGTTGAAGTTCCCGTCGTGGTGCGAACCGTAGCGGTCCCACTGGTCGTACTGGGCCAGGGTCGCCTTGATCTGCTCCGGGGTCTGGCCCTTGGCCACCTGGTCCTTGTACCAGATGTCCACGGCGTCACGGATCAGGTCCTGGGCGCTGGCGCAGACGTTGGAACCGCAGTAGTCCGAGCCGTACCGGGCCTCGTTCCACGGAACCCGCACCCAGTCCGAGACCACGCCGTCGACCGAGTAGCGGCCCGAGGACTGCTTCTCGTAGTAGGTCTTCAGCGAGGGCTTGTCCTTGGCGAAGTACAGGTCCTGGTAGTGCTGCTGGTTGTAGTCGGCCTGCCAGGCGGTCGAGTTGTTGTTCGCCGGGTCCGGCTTCTCGATCGCGTTGTGCTTCGGGCCGGCCTCGCCGCCGTACTTGACCTTGCCGTCGGGCGTCTTGGTGGTGTTGTCCACCTGGTCGCCGAAGTCGACGAGGATGGTGAAGATCTTGTCCGTGCGCTCGCGGGCGAGCTCCACGTACTTGTCCTTGCCGAGCTTCACACTGGTGCTGCCGTTGTGCTGCTCGACCTGGGCGGTGCCGTCGAGCAGCTTCTCGGTGGCGGCCTTCTGCTCGGCCTCCACCTTCGCGGTCAGCGGGCCCGGGATGTTGTGCTCGGTGTTCGACTGGACGGCGTCAGCCGGGTCCCTCGGCACGGGTGCCGAGCCGGCTGCGACGGCGGTGGCCGGGAAAAGGCCCGCGCCGAGCGTGACTATGACCGCCGCAGCCGTCGCGACCGCAGCGGTTCTCCTGGTGTTCTTCAACGTTGTGACGTCCTCCCCGACCGGGGCCAGCTCTTGGCCAAAGCCCGGCAAACCAAAATGAAAGACAGGTGGACGTCATTTGATACAAGCGTGCACAGAAAAGATAGACCTTGACCATGACATGGTCACGGCGCTATGCTCCGCGACTTCCCATCAGCTGACCGTCTGTCAACCGTATGTTCGTTAAAGCTGGCTGAGAAAAAGAGCGCACCCGTACCAGCCAGCGCGGAGGCCTCCCGTCCGGTCGGCCGGCGGGCACCTCCTCGGAGGCGCGGAACGCACCGAGCCCCCGGCGTGGACGCCGGGGGCTCGGTTGCTGTGAAGTTGTCTGTTAAAAGTTGGGCTACTTCGTCAGGTCCGGCCCGGACGAGGCGACCTCGGCCGGGGTGTCCGCGACGGCCGACTTCTCCTCGCCGCGGAACGTGAACTTGGCTTCCTTGCCCTCGCCCTCGACGTCGACGACGACGATGTGGCCGGCCCGCAGCTCGCCGAAGAGGATCTTCTCGGAGAGGTGGTCCTCGATCTCGCGCTGGATGGTGCGGCGCAGCGGACGGGCACCCATGATCGGGTCGTAGCCGCGCTTGGCCAGCAGCTTCTTGGCCTCGACGCTGAGCTCCAGGCCCATGTCCTTGTCCTTGAGGCGCTCGTCCACCTTGTCGACCATGAGGTCGACGATCTGGATGATGTCCTCTTCGGACAGCTGGTGGAACACCACGATGTCGTCGACGCGGTTCAGGAACTCGGGGCGGAAGTGCTGCTTGAGCTCCTCGCCGACCTTCGCCTTCATCCGCTCGTACCCGGTCTGGGAGTCACCCGTGGCCGCGAAGCCCAGGTTGAAGCCCTTGGAGATGTCCCGGGTGCCGAGGTTGGTCGTCATGATGATGACGGTGTTCTTGAAGTCGACCACGCGGCCCTGGGAGTCGGTCAGGCGACCGTCCTCCAGGATCTGCAGCAGCGAGTTGAAGATGTCCGGGTGGGCCTTCTCGACCTCGTCGAAGAGGACGACGGAGAACGGCTTGCGGCGGACCTTCTCGGTCAGCTGGCCGCCCTCCTCGTAGCCCACGTAGCCGGGCGGGGAGCCGAACAGCCGGGAGACGGTGTGCTTCTCGGAGAACTCGGACATGTCGAGCGCGATCAGCGCGTCCTCGTCGCCGAACAGGAACTCCGCCAGCGTCTTGGACAGCTCGGTCTTACCGACGCCGGACGGGCCGGCGAAGATGAACGAACCGCCGGGGCGCTTCGGGTCCTTGAGGCCCGCACGGGTGCGCCGGATGGCCTGGGAGAGCGCCTTGATGGCGTCCTTCTGGCCGATGACGCGCTTGTGCAGCTCGTCCTCCATGCGCAGCAGACGCGAGGTCTCCTCCTCGGTCAGCTTGAAGACCGGGATGCCGGTGGCGGTGGCCAGGACCTCGGCGATGAGCTCCTCGTTGACCTCCGCGACGACGTCCATGTCGCCGGCCTTCCACTCCTTCTCGCGCTTGGCCTTGGCCTGGAGGAGCTGCTTCTCGTCGTCGCGCAGGGACGCGGCCTTCTCGAAGTCCTGCGCGTCGATCGCGCTCTCCTTCTCGCGGCGCACGTCGGCGATCTTCTCGTCGAACTCGCGCAGGTCCGGCGGCGCGGTCATCCGGCGGATGCGCATCCGGGAGCCGGCCTCGTCGATCAGGTCGATCGCCTTGTCCGGGAGGAAGCGGTCCGAGATGTACCGGTCGGCCAGGGTGGCGGCGGCGACCAGGGCGGCGTCCGTGATGGAGACCCGGTGATGGGCCTCGTAGCGGTCGCGCAGGCCCTTGAGGATCTCGATGGTGTGCGGCAGCGAGGGCTCGGCGACCTGGATCGGCTGGAAGCGGCGCTCCAGCGCGGCGTCCTTCTCCAGGTGCTTGCGGTACTCGTCCAGCGTGGTGGCACCGATGGTCTGCAGCTCGCCGCGGGCCAGCATCGGCTTGAGGATGCTGGCGGCGTCGATGGCGCCCTCGGCGGCGCCCGCGCCGACCAGGGTGTGCAGCTCGTCGATGAACAGGATGATGTCGCCGCGGGTGCGGATCTCCTTGAGGACCTTCTTCAGGCGCTCCTCGAAGTCACCGCGGTAGCGCGAGCCGGCCACCAGGGCGCCCAGGTCCAGCGTGTAGAGCTGCTTGTCCTTGAGCGTCTCCGGGACCTCGCCCTTGACGATGGCCTGTGCCAGGCCCTCGACCACGGCGGTCTTGCCGACGCCGGGCTCACCGATCAGCACCGGGTTGTTCTTGGTGCGGCGGGACAGCACCTGCATGACCCGCTCGATCTCCTTCTCGCGCCCGATCACCGGGTCGAGCTTGGCCTCGCGGGCGGCCTGGGTGAGGTTGCGGCCGAACTGGTCCAGGACCAGGGAGGTCGACGGGGTGCCCTCGGCGGGCCCGCCGGCCGTGGCCGACTCCTTGCCGCCGCTGGTCTGGTAGCCGGAGAGCAGCTGGATGACCTGCTGGCGCACCCGGTTGAGGTCGGCACCCAGCTTGACCAGGACCTGGGCGGCGACGCCCTCGCCCTCGCGGATCAGGCCGAGCAGGATGTGCTCGGTGCCGATGTAGTTGTGGCCGAGCTGAAGGGCCTCGCGGAGCGACAGCTCCAGGACCTTCTTCGCCCGGGGGGTGAAGGGAATGTGACCGGACGGGGCCTGCTGGCCCTGGCCGATGATCTCTTCGACCTGCTGGCGAACGGCCTCAAGGGAAATCCCGAGGCTCTCCAGGGCCTTGGCGGCGACGCCCTCGCCCTCGTGGATCAGACCCAGGAGGATGTGCTCGGTGCCGATGTAGTTGTGGTTGAGCATCCGGGCTTCTTCCTGAGCCAGGACGACAACCCGCCGCGCGCGGTCGGTGAACCTCTCGAACATCGTTTATCGCTCCTCAGAGCGGTCGGGCAGTTCGGGGTCCGTCCCCGCCCTGTCCTTCCGCATGCTAGTCCCGCTCAGCGGCGCGGCCCACGGATTCACTCCCCGGTACGGGAGCGAGATGCTGCGCGACCAGCCGACACCAATCCCAACCTGATGCTGGGAATCGGTGTTCCCACTGGTGGGCCGGATGCACCGGAATCCGCTACGCCATCGGCGAACAAGCGCCGCCGGGACGCGGTCGGACCCGCTCCGGCCGGTCGCGCGTACTGCCCCTGGACAGGTCCGAGAACCCGTCCACCTGCATTCATACCCGGTATCGGGGCGGTTCTCGCGCAGTTTCCGCGGTGGCGGTGTTCGCCTGGCGAGAAGTCGGGCCGCAGTGACGGCGGTTCGCCGCCGACCGGGGCGGCCGTACGCCGCCGGGTGGTGTCCGCGTTACCGCTTCGCTCCTACAGCGTCGCACAGCCCGTGATTGTTCCGCCGCCCGGACCCGGGCCCCGGGTGCTCCCTGGCGCCGTCGGCGCCGCGGCCCTCCGGGTGCGCGCCGCGGGGCGCGGAGGAGGCTCCTCCGCGCCCCGCGCGTGTGTCATCGGCACCGTCCGCGGCCGCCGGGGCCCCGCATCCGCTCCGGCGTTGCGACGGTGGCGGAGTCAGGACGCGTTGGCCTGCTCGTAGGCCTCGCGGACGCCGCTCGGCACCCGGCCGCGGTCGTTGACGTCCATGCCCTGCTCCTTGGCCCACGCGCGGATCTTCGCGGTGTCCGGAGCGCTGCCGGACGGGCGCGCCGCCGAGCTGCGGCCCGGGCGGCGGGGGCCGGCGAGCCGGCCGCTCTGCTTGCGGCCCTTCTCCACGTACGGCGCCAGCAGACCGCGGAGCTTGTCCGCGTTGGCGCTCTTCAGGTCGATCTCGTAGGCAACGCCGTCGAGCGCGAACGTCACCGTCTCGTCCGCCGAACCACCGTCGAGATCGTCTTCAAGAATGACCTGCACCCTCTGTGCCACGGGCTTCCCTTTCCGCTAAACGACCCATTGCCTGAGGAAAGGAAAGCGCCTTTCTCCGGAAAACACAAACCCTTGACCCGCGCGGAGCGGCTCAGAGGTGCAGCAGCATGCGCGAGTTGCCCAGTGTGTTGGGCTTCACCCGCTCCAGGTCAAGGAACTCGGCGACGCCTTCATCGTACGAGCGGAGGAGTTCTTCATAGACATCCGTAGCGATCGCCGCCGGGTCTGTCGTACCATCATCGGTTTCCTGGAGCTCCCCGATCTCGACGAAACCGTGTTTCGCGAAGAACGGAACCTCGAACGTCAAGCAGAAAATCCGACGGACGCCGAGCCAGCGGGCGGTCTGCACCAGCTTCTCCAGCAGCAGATGTCCGACCCCGAAGCCCCGGCAGGACGGATCCACCGCGAGGGTGCGGACCTCGGCGAGGTCCTCCCACATCACGTGCAGGGCGCCGCAGGCCACCACGGCGCCGGTGTCGTCGCGTTCCGCGACCCAGAACTCCTGGACGGATTCGAACAGTGTGACTGTGGGCTTGTCCAGCAGAATGCCGTCGCGCGAGTAGGCGTCGATGAGCCCGCGTACTGCCCGCACGTCCGTGGTCCGTGCGCGGCGGATGGTGACCTCCATGCCGGGACGCTATCGCGTCGTGCCCGGTCCGGTCTCGCCGGTATCCGCTCCGCCGGTATCCGGTCGGTCCGCCGCGGATTCCGCGCCCGGCGGATCGGGCGGGAAGAGGGCGGCGACCCGCAACGCGTCCCGGAGTGCCTCGCGCTGCTCGGGCGACATCAGGCCGAAGAAGTGCACCAGGGCCGCCGCCGGATTGTCGCCGGTGGCCCAGGCGTCGTTCATCAGAGCCGCCGTGTACGCCTCGCGCGAGGAGACCGGTTCATATCGATAGGCCCGGCCGACCCGCTCGCGGCGCAACCAGCCCTTTCTGTGCAGCTTGTCCAGGACGGTCATCACCGTGGTGTACGCGATTTCGCGTTCCGACCGCAGATCCAGGAGAACCTCGCGAACCGTCACCGGTCGGTTCCACTGCCACACCCGGGTCATGATGGCGTTCTCAAGTTCGCCGAGTTGCCGGACCATAGTGCGGCCAGGATAGGGAGTGAATGGGGCAAATCTTGTGAAGTGCGCCAAACCGGCGCGCCGCCACCCCCGGGAATCGGGAATGGCGGCGCGCCGGTCGTTCGGGGCGGCTGACGGCGTCAGTCGCGGGTCCGCTCGCGGGTCGTCCGGGTCCGGGGAGCCGGGCCCCGTCTATCAGTCGACGTCTTCCTTGGCCTTCTGGTTCCCGCCCTGGCTGCGGACGATGGCCCGCACCAGGAACCCGAAGCCGATCGCCATGACCAGCGGTGGCACGATCGCGCTGACGTAGTCCATCAGGTCACTCCTCCTCGGTCTTCTCCGCCGTCGCGGCGGAAGCCTTCGGCTCCGGCTTCACCAGCGGGAAGAGTACGGTCTCCCGGATGTTCTTGCCGGTCAGCAGCATGATCAGGCGGTCCACGCCGAGGCCGAGGCCACCGGTGGGGGGCATCGCGTACTCCAGCGCCCGCAGGAAGTCCTCGTCCACCTGCATCGCCTCGACGTCGCCGCCGGCCGCCAGCAGGGACTGGGCGGTGAGGCGGGCGCGCTGCTCGACCGGGTCGACCAGCTCGGAGTAGGCGGTGCCGATCTCGGTGCCGAAGATCACCAGGTCCCACTTCTCGGCCACGCCCGGCACCGAGCGGTGCTGGCGGGTCAGCGGGGAGACCTCGGTCGGGTAGTCCTTGATGAAGGTCGGCCGGACGGCGTTCTCCTCCAGCAGGCGCTCGACCATCTCCAGCACGATCTGGCCGTGGCCCCAGTCCTTCTCGAACGGGATGCCGTGCGCGGCGGCCAGCTCGCGCAGCTCCTCGACGCCGGTCTCCGGGGTGACCTCGACGCCCAGGCGGGCGGAGATGCCCGGGTAGACGCTGACCTCCTCCCACGGCTCGGCCAGGTCGATCTCGTGCTCGACGCCGTGCGCGTCCACGCCCTTGATCACGGTGGTGCCCAGCGCGTCCCGGGCCGCGTTGACGATCGTCGCGCGGATCAGCTCGGCCTGGGTGTCGTAGTCGCCGTAGGCCTCGTACGACTCCAGCGAGGTGAACTCCGGGTTGTGCGTGGAGTCCGCGCCCTCGTTGCGGAAGTTGCGGTTGATCTCGAAGACCTTCTCGGCGCCGCCGACCACCAGGCGCTTGAGGTACAGCTCGGGGGCGATGCGCAGGTAGAGGTCGATGTCGTACGCGTTGATGTGGGTCCGGAACGGACGGGCGTTGGCGCCGCCGTGCACGGGCTGCAGCATCGGGGTCTCGACCTCGATGTAGCCGCGGTCCTCGTAGGTGCGGCGGATCGAGCGGACGACCTTGCTGCGCAGGTGCAGGATCTCGCGGGCCTCGGGGTTCACGATCAGGTCCACGTAGCGCTGGCGGACCCGGGCCTCCGGGTCGGTCAGGCCCTTGTGCTTGTCGGGCAGCGGCCGCAGGCACTTGGCGGTGAGCTCCCAGCGGTCCACCATCACCGACAGCTCGCCGCGCTTGGAGGTGATCACCTCGCCCTCGACGCCGACCTGGTCGCCGAGGTCGATGTCGGCCTTCCAGGCGGCCAGGCGCTCCGCGCCCAGCTTGTCCAGGGAGAACATCACCTGGAGGTCGCCGGTGCCGTCGCGCAGGGTGGCGAAGCAGAGCTTGCCGCCGGTGCGGGAGAGGATCACCCGGCCGGTGATCCCGGCGCGCTCGCCGGTCGCGGTGTCCGGCTCCAGGTCCGGGTGCTTGGCACGCAGGTCCGCGATGGTGCTGGTACGGGGGAATCCGACCGGGTACGGGTCGACGCCGGCCGCCCGGAGCCGGTCCAGCTTCTCGCGCCGGACGCGCATCTGCTCGGGAAGGTCGTCGGTCGCGGGAAGAAGACTCTGATCGCTCACCCCACAAGGGTATCCAGCCACACGCGGTGCTCCGCGACGGGATTGCGTCCGGAGGGGGGACCGCGGCGGCGCGGTCCCCCCTCCGGGGTGCTCGGGCGGCTCAGCCGGTGCCGGTGGCGAGCTCGATCTCCTCGGCGGCCGGGTCCTCCGGCGGGGCGGGCCGGGCCGGGGGCTTGGGGCGGCGGCCGAAGAGCTCGGCCGGGGTGGGCATCCGGTACGGGCGGGGCGGGATCTTCGCGGCGGCGGGCTCGGCGGGCTGCTCCGGGCGGGAGTCGGTGCTGCTCATGGTGGTCCGTCCTCCTACAGGGGTGGGGTGACTGCTGGGGGGTGCGGCGGGGCTCGGCACGGCCACCAGGTGGCGGGGCTGTCCGGTGGCGAGGGCGAGGCGTTCGCGGACGGCGGCCTCGGCGAGCGCGTGGCAGCGCCCGGCCAGGCGGGAGCGGCGCGCCCGCTCGCCCTGGCCGCAGGGCTGGCGGGTCAGCCCGCGCAGTGCGGTGAGGTCCTCGGGCCCGGGCAGGTACCCGTCGGACACGGCCTCCTCCAGCCGTTCCAGGTAGCCGGGCGCGCCGCCGGGCAGGGCCGAGCGGTAGCGGCCGAGGTCGGCGAGCAGGAAGGCGCGCAACCGGCCGCCCTCCTGGACGGCCTCGTCGATCGCCTCGGTCAGACGCAGCGCGTCCTGGACGTCCTCCGCCCACAGTTCGGCGCCGGGCCCGGCGAGGGCCGGCCGGTCGGGCCGCTGGAGGTGGACGGGGACGGCGGGGTGCAGGGCTTGGGCGAGGGCTCGGCGCAGCACGCGGACTTCGTCGGCGCTGAAGGCCATGCCGCCGCGCGATCCGTGTGGCGTAGGCATGGACTGACACTACGTGACGAATATCCGATTTGTCGGTAACGTCGCGTCGAACCACCCGCGGTCGGCCCGACGGGCGGAGCCGGTCAGCTCGGGCGGTTGCGTTCGTAGACCAGGCGCAGGCCGATGAGGGTGAGCCAGGGCTCGTGGACGTCGATGCTGGTGGCCTCGCCGAGGACGAGGGTGGCGAGGCCGCCGGTGGCGATCACCTGGACGTCGTCCGGGTCCTTGGAGAGTTCGCGGGCCATCCGCTCGACCAGGCCGTCGACCTGGCCGGCGAAGCCGTAGAGGATGCCGGACTGCATGCCCTCGACGGTGTTCTTGCCGATCACGTTGCGCGGGCGGGCCAGCTCGATCTTGCGCAGCTGGGCGCCGCGGACGCCGAGGGCCTCGACGGAGATCTCGATCCCGGGGGCGATCGCCCCGCCGACGTAGTCGCCGCGGGCGTTGACGGCGTCGAAGGTGGTCGCGGTGCCGAAGTCGACCACGATGCACGGGCCGCCGTAGAGGTGGTTGGCGGCCAGGGCGTTGACGATCCGGTCGGCGCCGACCTCCTTGGGGTTGTCCATCAGGACGTGCACCCCGGTCTTCACGCCGGGCTCCACGATCACCGCGGGGACGTCGCCGTAGTAGCGGCGGGTCACCTCGCGGAGCTCGTGGAGCACGGCGGGAACGGACGAGCAGATCGCCAGGCCGTCCACCACGGCCTCCTTGACCGCGGTGTGGTTGCCCATCAGGCCCTGCAGCAGCACCGCCAGTTCATCGGCGGTGCGGCGCGGATCGGTCGAGATCCGCCAGTGTTCCACCACGTCCTCGCCGTCGAACAGGCCGAGTGTGGTCTGGGTGTTGCCGACGTCGATGGTGAGGAGCATGGGGCGCTTTCTGCGAGTCGGGACGGGCGGCGCGCTCGACCTGGGGTCAGGCGCGCAGGTCCAGGCCGATGTCCAGGATCGGCGAGGAGTGGGTGAGCGCGCCCACGGCCAGGTAGTCGACACCAGTCTGGGCGACCTCGCGCGCGTCGGCCAGGGTCAGTCCGCCGGAGGCCTCCAGCTTGGCCCGGCCGGACACCAGGGCGACGGCCTCCTTCAGCAGGTCGACGGTGAAGTTGTCCAGCAGGATCAGGTCGGCCCCGGCCTCCAGCACCGGCGCGATCTGCTCCAGGGTGTCGACCTCGACCTCGACCGGCAGGTCCGGGTACGCGGCCCGGACGGCCCGGAAGGCCTCGGCCACGCCGCCGGCCGCGACCACGTGGTTGTCCTTCACCAGGGCGGCGTCGGACAGCGCCATCCGGTGGTTGGCGCCGCCGCCGCAGCGCACCGCGAACTTCTCCAGCGCGCGCAGGCCCGGCGTGGTCTTGCGGGTGTCCCGGACCACGGCGCCGGTGCCCTCCAGGGCGTCCGCCCAGGCGCGGGTCGCGGTGGCGATGCCGGACAGGTGGCAGAGCAGGTTGAGCGCGCTGCGCTCGGCGGTCAGCAGGTCGCGGGTGCGGGAGCGGACCGAGAGCAGGACCTGGCCGGCCGCCACCCGGTCGCCGTCCTCGACGTGCCGCTCGACCTCGAACTCCTCCTCGCAGACCAGCGAGACGACGGCCTCGGCGATCCGCAGGCCGGCCACCACGCCGGCCTGGCGGGCGGTGAAGTCGGCGGTGGCGACCGCGTCGGCGGGCACGGTGGCCACCGAGGTGACGTCCTCGCCGCCGGCCAGGTCCTCGGCCAGGGCCAGGGTGGCGATGTCCTCGACCTCGACCGGGTCCAGCCCGGCCTGCTCCAGCAGCTCGGCGAGCTGCGGGTCCAGACCGGTCTCGTAGCCCTCGCCGTCCCCGCAGGCGCAGCCGTCGCCGCAGCCGCCGCCCTGGTCGGCCAGGGGGAGTTCCTCGTGGGAGTGGGTCATGGTTCTACTGCTCCTCAGGGGTGCTGACGGGGCCGCCGGCGGCGGCGAGGGTGGTGATCAGGTGGCGCCGCCAGTGGGCGTCGTCCCGCTCGGGGAAGTCCTCGCGCCAGTGGCAGCCGCGGGTCTCCTCGCGCTGCGCGGCGGCGGCGACCAGGGCGGTGGCGACCAGCAGCAGGTTGGCGGCCTCCCAGGTCTCGACCCGGGGGTCGGCCGGCTTCTCCTCGGCGAGGTGCGCGTACGACTGCTCGGCGATCAGGGCGAGCCCGGCCGCGGCGCCGGCGATCGAGTCGGCCGAGCGCAGCACGCCCGCGCCGCGCGACATCAGCCGCTGGATCTCCGCGCGCGCCTCGGACGGCGGCAGCGGCACGGCCTGCGCGGCCCGCGCGGCGGCCACGTCCACGGTGCGCTCGGGCAGCTCGCCGGCCGCGTGCCGGCCGGCCAGGTCGGCGGCGATCCGCTCGGCGAAGACCAGGCCCTCCAGCAGCGAGTTGGAGGCCAGCCGGTTGGCGCCGTGCACCCCGGTGCAGGCGACCTCGCCGCAGGCGTACAGGCCGGGGACGTCGGTGCGGCCGTGCCGGTCGGTGCGGACGCCGCCGGAGGCGTGGTGGGCGGCCGGGGAGACCGGGATCGGCTCGGTCACCGGGTCGATGCCGTGCGCGCGGCAGGAGGCGAGGATGGTGGGGAAGCGGTGCTCCCACATCTCGGCGCCGAAGTGCCGCCCGTCCAGGTACATGTGCTCGGCGCCCTGCTCCTGCATGCGCCGGGTGATCGCCTTGGCGACGATGTCGCGCGGGGCCAGCTCGGCCAGTTCGTGCTGCCCGACCATGAAGCGGACGCCGTCCGCGTCGACCAGGTGGGCGCCCTCGCCGCGGACCGCCTCGGAGACCAGCGGCTGCTGGCCCTCGGCGTCCGGGCCCAGCCAGAGCACGGTGGGGTGGAACTGGACGAACTCCAGGTCGGCGGCGGCTGCGCCGGCCCGCAGGGCCAGGGCCACGCCGTCGCCGGTGGAGACCGCCGGGTTGGTGGTGGCGGAGAAGACCTGGCCCATGCCGCCGGTGGCGAGCACCACCGCGCGGGCCCGGACGGCGCCGACGCCGTCGCGCTGGCCCTCGCCCATCACGTGCAGGGTCAGCCCGGCGGTGTGGCCCTCGGCGTCGGTCAGCAGGTCGAGGACGAGCGCGTGCTCGATCAGCTCGATGCCGCCCGCGGCCAGGGCCGCTGATGTCGCTGTGGTGCGGACGGCGGCGACCAGGGCGCGCGATATCTCGGCGCCGGTCGCGTCCCCGCCCGCGTGGACGATCCGGCGGCGGTGGTGGCCGCCCTCGCGGGTCAGCAGGATCTCGCCGTCCTCGCCGCGGTCGAACGCGGCACCGACCGCGATCAGCCGGCGGACGGCGTCCGGGCCCTCGGTGACCAGGGTGCGGACGGCCTCCTCGTCGCAGATCCCGGCGCCGGCCACCAGGGTGTCGTCCAGGTGCTGCTCGGGGGTGTCCCCCTCGCCCAGGGCGGCCGCGATGCCGCCCTGGGCCCAGCGGGTGGAGCCGTCGTCCAGCATCGCCTTGGTGACCACCATGGCCCGCAGGCCGGCCTTGCGGACGTTGAGCGCGACGGTGAGGCCGGCCACTCCGGAGCCGACCACGACCACGTCGGTGGTCGCGGTCCAGCCGGGGGCCGGGGCGGTGAGGCGGTGCGTGGACATGGGTGGCTGGCTCCTTCAGCGCGTGGCGGCGGTGGCCGCGCCGTTGCCGCCACCGTACGCCGCGTCCCCGCGCAGCAGTCCGGTGCCCTCCTGGGCTTCGGCGGGGTCGCCGCCGAAGCCGGTGATCCGGTTCCGCTCGTCCACGAAGACGACCTTCGGCTCGTAGCCCTTGGCCTCGGCCGTGTCCATCTGCCCGTAGGCGATCAGGATGACCAGGTCGCCGGGGTGGACCAGCCGGGCGGCGGCACCGTTGATGCCGATCACGCCGGTGCCGCGCGGGCCGGCGATGGTGTACGTCTCCAGCCGGGCGCCGTTGTTGATGTCGACGATGTGGACCAGCTCGCCGGGGAGCAGGTCGGCGGCGTCGAGCAGGTCCTCGTCCACCGTGACGGAGCCGACGTAGTGCAGGTCGGCCTGGGTCACGGTGGCCCGGTGGATCTTGGACTTGAGCATGGTGCGGAGCATGGGGTCACGCCTCCTGTGAGTGCATGCCTGAAGGGGTGGTGCTGCCGGCCCGGCGGGTGCTCCCGCCGGACCGGGCGGTGAACGGGTTCAGCGAACGATGATGCCGACGTTGTCGATCAGACGGGTCGAGCCCACCTGCGCGGCGACGGCCAGCACCGCCTCGCCCTGGAAGTCGTCCGCCGCCTCCGAGAAGGCGTGCGGGTCGATCAGGGCGAGGTAGTCCAGGGTGACGCCCTCGGCGCCGTCCAGGACGGCCGCGGCGGCCTCGCGGACCGCCTTCGGGCCCTGCGCGGCGACGTCCCGGCCGGCGAACAGCGCCCGGGACAGCGTGAGGGCGTGGCCGCGCTCCTCCTCGGAGAGGTAGCGGTTGCGCGAGGACAGCGCCAGGCCGTCCTCCTCGCGGACGGTCGGCACGCCGACGATCTCGACGTCGAAGTCCAGGTCGGCGACCATCCGCCGGATGATCGCCAGCTGCTGGGCGTCCTTCTCGCCGAAGAGCGCGAAGTCCGGGTCGGTGATGTGCAGCAGCTTGGCGACCACGGTCAGCACGCCGTCGAAGTGGCCGGGCCGGGTGGCGCCCTCGTAGCGCTCGCCCATCGGGCCGGCGGCCAGGCGCACCTGGGGCTCGCCGTTCGGGTAGACCTCGTCGACGGACGGCGCGAACACCACGTCGGCGCCGTTCTCCTCGGCCAGCTTCACGTCGGCGTCGAGGGCGCGCGGGTAGCGCTCCAGGTCCTCGCCGGGGCCGAACTGCAGCGGGTTGACGAAGACCGTCACCGCGACCCGGCCGTCCCGGCCGACCTGCTTGCGGGCGGCCCGGATCAGCGCGGCGTGGCCCTCGTGCAGGGCGCCCATGGTCATCACCACGGCGTTGTCCACCGGCTGCTCGTCCGGCCAGAACGCGGCCTCGAAGTCGTCCACGGTGTGCGTGACGATCGCCCGGTGGACCTTCGGCGTCTTCTGGGGCTTGCTCGGCTGCTTACCGCGTGCCATCTAGCGCTTCTCCTCGTTCAGTACGTCCAGCAGCGCCGCCGCCGACGTGTCGTCGATCGTTCCGTTGGCGAGCGCCCGCTGCGCGGTGGCGCGGGCCATCGCGCGGTAGGCCGCCGGGATGTCCGGGGACACCGTACTGAGCTGCGCCAGGTGGCGCCGCACGGTGCCCGCGTCGCCCCGGGCGACCGGGCCGGTGAGGGCCGCGTCGCCGGAGCGCAGACTGTTGTCCAGGGCGGCGCCCAGCAGCGGGCCGAGCATCCGGCCCGGTTCGGCGACGCCCGCCGCGCGCAGCAGCTCCATCGCCTGCGCCACCAGGGTGACCAGGTGGTTCGCGCCGTGCGCGAGGGCGGTGTGGTAGAGCGGGCGGACCTCCTCGGGCACCCACTCGGGCTCGCCGCCCATCTCCACCACCAGCGCCTCGGCGACCGGCCGCAGCTCCGCGGGGGCGGTCACGCCGAACGGGCAGCCGGCCAGCCGGTCCAGGTCGACCGAGGTGCCGGTGAAGGTCATCGCCGGGTGCAGCGCCAGCGGCAGTGCCCCGGCCCGGACGGCGGGCTCCAGGACGGCGACGCCGTGCGCGCCGGAGGTGTGCACGACGAGCTGCCCGGGGCGGACGGCGCCGGTGGCGGCCAGCCCGGCCACCAGGTCGGCGAGCGCGTCGTCCGGGACGGTCAGCAGCACCAGGTCGGCGGCGGCCAGCACCTGCGGCGGGGTGACGATCCGCACGCCCGGCAGCAGCGCGTCGGCACGGCGGCGGGAGGTGGCGGACACCCCGGAGGCGGCGACCACGGTGTGCCCGGCGAGCTGCAGCGCGGCGCCCAGCGCGGGGCCGACCCGGCCGGTGCCGACCACGCCGACGGCGAGCCGGGCCGGACGGTTGCCGGGGTCCTGGGGGTTCCCGGCGGGGTCGCCGAAGCCGTCGGCGAACGGGGCGAACTCGCCGGAGCCGGCGAAGTCGGACGGATCCACGCATCCACCCTTGTCCTGAATGACCGTTCCGGTCCACTCCTCGGGTACCGGACGTACCGCCCCAGTCTACGGTCGGCGCCCGGACGCCCGGGAGCTCAGTCGGTGGCCCCGGCCCGGATCAGCCCGGCCTCGTACGCCAGCACCACGGCCTGGACCCGGTCGCGCAGGTTGAGCTTGGCCAGGATCCGGCCGACGTGGGTCTTCACGGTGGCCTCGGACAGGACCAGCCGGGCCGCGATCTCCCCGTTCGACAGGCCCTGGGCGACCAGCAGGAACACCTCCCGCTCGCGCTCGGTCAGCGGGCCGAGGACGTTCGACCCGGGCGCGCTCTGCGGGGTGGGCAGCACCTCGGCGAAGCGGTCGATCATCCGGCGGGTGGTGGTCGGGGCGACCACCGCGTCCCCGCCGTGCACCGCGCGGATCGCGGCCACCAGCTCGGTCGGCGGGACGTCCTTGAGCAGGAAGCCGCTGGCGCCCGCCTTGAGCGCGGCGAACGCGTACTCGTCCAGGTCGAAGGTGGTGAGGATCAGCACGTGCGGGGCGTCCGGCAGCGGGCTGCCGTCCTCGGCCAGGCAGATCCGGCGGGTCGCCTGCACACCGTCCAGGCGCGGCATCCGGACGTCCATCAGGATCACGTCCACCTTGGTGTGCCGCAGCTGCTCCACGGCCTGCGCGCCGTCACCCGCCTCGGCGGCGATCTCGATGTCGCCCTGCGACTGGAGGATCATCCGGAAACCGGTGCGCAGCAGTTCCTGGTCGTCGACGAGCATCACGCGGATGGTCAAGGTGGGCTCCTTGGGTACGGGGGTCAGTGGGCGGCCTTGAGCGGCAGGACGGCGCGGATCCGGAAGCCGCCGCCGGGGCGGGGGCCCACGTCGAGGCTGCCGCTGACCATGCCGACCCGTTCGCGCATGCCGATCAGGCCGTGGCCGAGACCGTCCTGGCCGCCGGCGGCCAGCTGTTCGTCGGTGCTGCCGCGCCCGTCGTCCTCCACCAGCACGGCCAGCTCGCGCTCCCCGAAGTCGACCGCGACCCGGGCGTGCACGTCGGGGCCGCCGTGCTTGCGGACGTTGGTGAGCGCCTCCTGGACGATCCGGTAGACGGTCAGCTCGACGCCGCGCGGCAGCTCGCGCGGGTGCCCGGACGTCGCGTAGTCCACCTGGAGCCCGGCCGTGCGGACCTGCTCCAGCAGCTCCGGCAGCTCCTCCACGCCCGGCTGCGGCACGTACTCCTCGGCGGTGCCGGCGGTGCGCAGCACACCGAGCAGGCGGCGCATCTCGACCAGCGCCTGACGGCCGGTGGAGGCGATCGTGCCGAGCGCCTCCTTCGCCTGCTGCGGGGAGTTGTCGAGGACGTACGCGGCGCCGTCGGCCTGGACGATCATCACCGACACATTGTGCGCCACCACGTCGTGCAGCTCGCGGGCGATCCGGGCCCGTTCGGCGGCGACCGCCACCTTGGCCTGGGCGTCCCGCTCGCGCTCCAGCCGGGCGGCGCGGTCCTCCAGCTCGGTCAGGTAGGCGCGGCGCACCCTGGTCAGCCGCCCCCAGGCCCAGCAGAGGATGAACGGCGTGCTCATCAGCAGCATGATCAGCGCCGCTTCGCCGACCGCGTACGGGCGGGAGACGTAGTGGTCGGCGCTCTCGCGGACCGTCTTCATCGGGTTCATCTGCCAGAACACCAGCGGCCCGGCGGACAGCCCGGCGGTCAGCGCCAGCCGGGAGGTCCACTTCTGGCCGAAGGCGGCGCCGGTGTAGGCGAAGACCAGGTAGGCGATGGAGGAGCCGCCCGGTTCGACGTCGGCCAGCACCTGGCTGACGCCGAGGCCGGTGGCGGCGGCCACGGTGACGTCGGGGTAGCGGCGGCGGAAGACCATCAGCGCGGGCAGCAGCAGCGCGACCAGGATGTCCGCGTCGAGGCGCCAGCCGTCGTCCGGGAGGTTGTCGTTCGGCAGCAGGCCGAGGACGAGCACGATCGCCGCCCATGCGGCGTCGACCACCATGGGGTGACGGCGGAGCCAGGCGTTGAGTCGATGCACGTGTCCAGCGTAGGCAGTCGCTCCGTGTGCCCAGGTCCGCCGGTAGGGCGATCCGTCCTACTCCGTAGGTCGGAGAAGCCCCGGCTCCGATTGGGAGGGGTCACCCGCGTCCGGGTACCGTCCCGCCCCATGACTTGGATGCGGTGGGCACCCGCCATGGACCGGGCCCTGTACGACCCCGACCAGGGCTTCTACCGCAGGCCGGAGGGCCCGGCCGGGCACTTCCGCACCTCCGTGCACGCCTCGCCGAGGTTCGCCCGTGCGGTGGCCCGGCTGCTGCTGGAGGTTGACGCGGCCCTCGGCCGTCCGGAGGAGCTGGCCTTCGTCGACGTCGGGGCCGGGCGGGGCGAACTGCTGGCCGGCGTCCTGGCCGAGCTGCCCGGCGAGGTGCTGGCGCGGCTGCGCCCGTACGGCGTGGAGATCGCGGAGCGCCCGGCCGGACTCCCGTCCACAGCCCTGTGGACGGACGAGGTGCCGCGCGGCCTGACCGGGCTGCTGTTCGCCAACGAGTGGCTGGACAACGTGCCGCTGGACGCCGGGGAGGTGGACGAGGACGGGGTGCTGCGCTACCTGGAGGTGCACACCGCGACGGGCGAGGTGCGCCTCGGCGCGGAGGTGCCGGCGGCGGAGGCGGCCTGGGCCGAGCGGTGGTGGCCGGTCTCCGTGCCCGGCGAGGTGGTGGAGTTCGGCGGGCCCCGGGACGCGGCCTGGGCGCGGGCCGTCGCCGGGCTGGAGCGCGGCCTCGCCGTCGCCGTCGACTACGGGCACACGGCGGGGCGTCGGCCGCCCTTCGCCACCTTCGCCGGCTTCCGGGACGGCCGGGAGGTGGCCCCGGTGCCGGACGGCTCCTGCGACGTCACCGCGCACGTGGCCCTGGACTCCGTCGCCGTCCCCGGTCTCCACAGCCTGTGGACGACGCAGCGGGACGCCCTGCGCGCGCTCGGGGTGAGCGGCGGGCGCCCGCCGCTCACCCTCGCCACCACCGACCCGGCGGCCTACCTGCGGGCGCTCGGCGGGGCGGGGGAGGGCGCCGAGCTGACCGACCCGGCCGGGCTGGGCGGGTTCGGATGGGTCTTGCAGGCCGTCCGCATGCCGGTACCGACGAGCCTGGCGGCCCTGCCGGGATGGCAGACTCTGGGGTCATGAGGGAGACCACGGTCGGCATCGGGGCGGGCGCCGAGAACGTCACGGGCGGGGCGGGCACCACCGACATGGTGCTCAACATCGGCCCGCAGCACCCGGCCACGCACGGAGTGCTGCGGCTGCGGCTGCTGCTCGACGGCGAGCGCATCGTCACCGCCGAGCCGGTGATCGGCTACATGCACCGGGGCGCGGAGAAGCTCTTCGAGGCCCGGGACTACCGGCAGATCATCATGCTGGCCAACCGGCACGACTGGCTCTCCGCCTTCTCCAACGAACTCGGCGTCGTCCTCGGCGTCGAGCGGATGCTCGGCATGGAGGTCCCGGAGCGGGCGGTGTGGGTCCGCACCCTGCTTGCCGAGCTCAACCGGGTGCTCAACCACTTGATGTTCCTCGGCTCGTACCCGCTGGAACTCGGCGGGATCACCCCGATCTTCCACGCCTTCACCGGCCGCGAGGACCTCCAGCACGTCCTGGAGGAGGCCTCCGGCGGCCGCATGCACTACATGTTCAACCGGGTCGGCGGCCTCAAGGAGGACCTCCCGGCCGGCTGGCTCGGCCGGGTCCGCACCGCCGTCGCCACCGTCCGCTCGCAGCTGCCGGTCTTCGAGGACCTCGTCCTCGGCAACGAGATCTTCCGCGCCCGGACGGCCGGCGTCGGCGTCCTCACCAAGGCGCACGCCCAGGCGTACGGGGTCAGCGGCCCGATCGCCCGGGCCAGCGGCCTCGACCTCGACCTGCGCCGCGACGAGCCCTACCTCGCGTACGGCTCCGAGGAGTTGCGGCAGGTGCTCACCGTGGTCACCCGGGAGGAGGGCGACTGCCTGGCCCGCTTCGAGTGCCTGCTGGAGCAGACCCTCAACTCGCTGGACCTCGCCGACGCCTGCCTCGACAAGCTCGCCACCCTGCCGCCCGGCCCGGTCAACCAGCGGCTGCCCAAGGTGCTCAAGGCGCCCGAGGGCAGCACCTACGCGTGGACCGAGAACCCGCTCGGCATCAACGGCTACTACCTGGTCTCGCGCGGCGACAAGACGCCGTGGCGGCTCAAGCTGCGCTCGGCGTCCTTCAACAACATCCAGGCGCTGACCGAGCTGCTGCCCGGGACCCTGGTCGCGGACATGGTGGCGATCCTCGGGTCGATGTTCTTCGTGGTCGGGGACATCGACAAGTAGGGCCCGGGGGCAGTGCTCCCCGGGCCCTCCGGGAGGGTCAGCCCTTCTTCTTCGGCTTGGGCGGGTCGGCCGGGTGCGGCGCGATCCTGCGGTCGCCCTTGGTGGCGATCCGCTCCTCGCACAGGCGGGCCAGGACGTCGTACCCCGCCCGGCCCATCAGCTCGGTGAGCTCGGGGCGGTAGCTGACGTACACCGGCTCCGCGCCCTGGTGGGCCGCCGGGGCGCCGGTGCACCACCAGTGCAGGTCGTGGCCGCCCGGGCCCCAGCCGCGGCGGTCGTACTCGCCGATCGACACCTGGAGGTAGCGGGTGTCGTCGGGGCGGTCGATCCAGTCGTAGGTGCGGCGGATCGGCAGCTGCCAGCAGACGTCCGGCTTGGTCTCCAGCGGCTCGCGGCCCTCCTTGAGGGCGAGCGCGTGCAGGGCGCAGCCGGCGCCGCCCGCGAAGTCGGGGCTGTTCACGAAGATGCAGGCCCCGCCGACCCGGCGGGTCTGGCGGTCGCCGTCCTCGTCCAGCATGGTGACGCCGCCGTCGGAGACGATCCGGCCCTTGGCGTCGGTGCCCTGGGCGAAGTTCTCCCACAGCTCGGGCGTCAGCCGCTTCGCGTGCGACAGGACGCGCTTCTCGTCGTCCTCGTCCGAGTAGTGCGCGCCCAGGGTGCAGCAGCCGTCGGACTCGCCGCGGCCCTCCCGGATCCCGTGGCAGCCCTGGCCGAAGACGCAGGACCAACGGGAGGTGAGCCAGGTGAGGTCGCAGCGGAAGACCTGCTCCTCGTCGGCGGGGTCGGCGAACTCGACCCAGGCGCGCGCGAAGTCGAGCGGGACCTCGTCGCGCGGGATCTCGCGGCGCAGGGTCGGCATCGCGAGGTCGACGGGGGCGGGGGAGGCCTCGGGCCTCGCCTTGGCCTTCTTCTTGGACGTTTCTGCTGGTGCCACCCGGCAAGGGTAGAGCTTTCGCGGGGGCGGTGACGGGCTGCGGGGCGGGGCGGGGCCGACCACGGCTCCGCGCCCGCCCGTCCGGGTGCGGCACGCCGGTCGGGCCCGGACGGCAACCGGCACCGGACCAGCGGGCTTTCGGACGGCCGGGGGCATCCGGCGGGAGGGCCGCCGTCGGCTCCGGAGAAGCCCTCCGCCGGCCGGTGCCGGACCGGTTTCGGCCCCGCCCCCCGGGGCCGTCGACCCCTACCGCCGCGGACCGGCGGCGGGACGGCCCCGGACCAGCGCGAATACCGCCGCAACCCCCCTTGCCAGGGCCCGGATCGCGTAGCGTGGAGAGTTATGCGACTCGGTGTTCTCGACGTAGGTTCCAACACGGTCCACTTCCTCGTGGTGGACGCCCATCCGGGCGCGGCCCCGCTGCCCGCGTACTCCCACAAGGCCGAACTGCGCCTGGCCGAGCTGCTGGACGACGACGGCGCGATAAGCGAGGCCGGGGTCGAGCGGCTGGTCGGCCACATCGCCTCCTCGCTGCGGGTCGCCGAGGACAAGGGCGTCGTCGACATCCTGCCGTTCGCGACCTCCGCCGTGCGCGAGGCCGCCAACGGCGAGCAGGTGCTGCGCCGGGTCGCCGCCGAGACCGGTGTCGAGCTGCGGGTGCTCTCCGGGCAGGACGAGGCGCGGCTCACCTTCCTGGCCGTCCGCCGCTGGTTCGGCTGGTCCTCCGGCCGACTGCTCAACCTGGACATCGGCGGCGGTTCGCTGGAGATCGCCTGCGGTCTGGACGAGCAGCCGGACGTCGCCTCCTCGCTGCCGCTGGGCGCCGGGCGGCTGACCGCCCGCTGGCTGCCCGGGGACGTCGCCGACCCGGACGGGCTGCGCGAGCTGAGACGCCACATCCGGGCCGAGATGGCCACCGTGGTCGGTGAGATCGCCCGGCTCGGGCCGCCGCAGCACGCGGTCGCCACCTCCAAGACCTTCAAGCAGCTGGCCCGGATGACCGGCGCCGCCCCCGCCGACGCCGGTCCGTACGCCGACCGCCGGCTGACCCGCAGCGGGCTGGCCGCCTGGGTGCCGCGGCTGTCCGCGATGACGGTCGCCGAGCGCGCGCAGATCCCCGGTGTCTCCGAGGGCCGGGCCAAGCAGCTGCTGGCCGGAGCACTGGTCGCCGATGCCGCGATGGACCTGTTCGGCCTGGACGAGCTGGACGTCTGTCCGTGGGCGCTGCGCGAGGGCATCATCCTGCGCCGCCTGGACGCCATGGACAGCCCCGCCGACCGGCGCCGGCCGGCGCTCACCCCGTAGGAGCGGCACCGGGGCGTGTCAGGACGGCGTCAGGACGTCGTCCCGTTCGGGGCGCGCTCCGCTTACGCTGTCTCCCGTGGTGCAACCAGCGGACGAGGACGGGACGCGGGAGGGCCGCGCTCCCGGGGACGGGCAGCCGCGGCCGGGCGGGTCGCGCCGTCGGCTCGGCAAGGCGGTCAAGGGCGCCACCGCGGCACCGGCCGCCGAGGCCGTGAAGGCCGTGAAGGCCGCCGAGCCGGCCAAGACGAGCAAGCCGGCCAGGACGAGCAAGCCGGCCAGGACGAGCAAGCCGGCCAGGACGAGCAAGCCGGCCAAGAGCGCGAAGGCCGTCAAGGGCGCGAAGGCCGTCACGCGCACCGCCAGGAAGGCCGCACCCGCGAAGACCGCCCCGGCGACGGCCCCCGCCCCCGCCCCCGCCCCCCGCAAGGCCGCCGCCAAGGCGGTGCCGAAGGAGACCCGCACCGCCCGGGCCGCCGGCGCCGCCAAGGCCGCCGTCCAGTCGGTGCGCTCGGTCAAGGCCGCCCGCCGGGACGCCGCCCGCCCGCCGCTGCTGCGCACCACCGACCGGCTGGTGCTGCCCCAGCACCCGGCCCTGCACATCCCCGACACCAAGGTGGTCCTGTCCACCGCCTCGGTGTACCCGGCGAGCACCGCGGTGGCGTTCGAGCTGGCCGCCAAGCTGGGCTACGACGGGGTCGAGGTGATGGTCTGGAACGACCCGGTGAGCCAGGACATCGAGGCCCTGCGCCGGCTCTCCGACGCGCACCGGCTGCCGATCCTGGCCGTGCACGCGCCGTGTCTGCTGATCACCCAGCGGGTGTGGAGCACCGACCCGTGGACCAAGCTGGTCCGGGCCCGGGCGGCGGCGGAGAAGCTCGGCGCGAGCGCCGTGGTCGTGCACCCGCCGTTCCGCTGGCAGCGGCAGTACGCCCGGGACTTCGTGGCCGGCATCAACCGGATGGCGGGCGAGACCGACGTCCGCTTCGCCGTCGAGAACATGTACCCGTGGCGCTACCGCGACCGGGAGGTGCTGGCGTACTCGCCCGGTTGGGACGTGACGGACGAGGAGTACCGGCACTTCACCATCGACCTCTCGCACGTCGCCACCTCCCGGATCGACACCTTCGCCATGGTCGAGCGGATGGGCGACCGGCTCGCCCACGTCCACCTGGCCGACGGCAGCGGGTCCGGCAAGGACGAGCACCTGATCCCGGGCCGGGGCAAGCAGCCCTGCGCCGAGCTGCTGGAGCACCTCGCCCGGACCGGCTTCGACGGCCACGTGGTGCTGGAGGTCAACACCCGCCGCTCCGCGTCCCCCGCCGAACGCGAGGCCGACCTGGCCGAGGCGCTGGCGTTCACCAGGCTGCACCTCGCCACCCCGTCGCGCGTACGCTGACCGGCGGGGACGAGAACGGAACTGCCGTACCGAGGGGGAGAAGTGTCGAACGGTCAGAGGTTCAGCGAACTCCGCGACTTCCGTGAACTCGCCGGCAGCTTCGGCTCGGTGGCCACCGAGTACGACCGCGGCCGCCCCGGCTACCCGGCGGAGCTGTTCGACGAGCTGGAGCGGCTCTGGGGCCACGGCCTCAGGGGCGCCAGGGTCCTGGACGTCGGCGCGGGCACCGGCATCGGCACCCGGCTGCTGGCCGCCCGCGGCGCGGACGTCGTCGCCGTGGAGCCCTCGGCGGAGATGGCCGCGCGGCTCCGGGCCGTCTCGCCGGGGCTCCCGCTGGTCCGGGGCGGGGGCGACGACCTGCCCTTCCACGACGGCTCGGCCGACCTGGTCACCTACGCCCAGGCCTTCCACTGGACGCGGCCCGAGCGGTCCGTCCCCGAGGCGGTCCGGGTGCTGCGGCCCGGCGGCGCCCTCGCCACCTGGTGGAACATGTTCGACGAGTCCGTCCCGTGGGTGCGCGCCCGGGACGTGCGGCTGTCCGAGGCGCTCTCCGGCCGCTACCACGGGTACGGCCGGGTCGACGAACTGACCGCCCCCTTCGCCGCCGCCGGGCTGCGGGTCTCCCGGGTCAGGCTGGACTGGCAGCGGGAGATCCCGGTCGAGCAGGCGGTCGACAACCTCACCTCCCGCTCCTTCTTCGCCGCCCTGGCCCCCGAGCGGCGCGAGCCGCTGATCGCCGTCGAACGCGCGGCGCTGCTCGCCGAGTTCCCGGACGGACGGGTGGTCGAGCCGTACGTCGTGGACCTGACGGTGGCCACCACCCCGGAGTGACCCGGCGGGCCCGTGGCCCCACCGGCCGGATGACCGCATCGCGGACGGCCTGTCCGCCCGCCGGACGGCGGGCGTAGGCTCGGTAGCCACAGCGGCCCCCGCACCTTCCACCGGCGGGGCGCCGGCGAGAGCCCCGAAGGAGTGGAGCACAGTGCCCGAGCTGAGGTCCCGTACGGTCACCCACGGTCGCAACATGGCAGGCGCCCGGGCGCTTCTCCGGGCCGCCGGCGTAGCCCGCGAGGACTTCGGCAAGCCGATCATCGCGGTCGCCAACTCCTTCACCGAGTTCGTCCCCGGCCACACCCACCTCCAGCCGGTGGGCCGGATCGTCTCCGAGGCGATCAAGCAGGCGGGCGGCATCCCGCGCGAGTTCAACACCATCGCCGTGGACGACGGCATCGCGATGGGCCACGGCGGCATGCTCTACTCGCTGCCCTCGCGCGACCTGATCGCCGACTCGGTCGAGTACATGGTCAACGCGCACTGCTCCGACGCCCTGATCTGCATCTCCAACTGCGACAAGATCACCCCGGGCATGCTGATGGCCGCGCTGCGGCTGAACATCCCGACCGTCTTCGTCTCCGGCGGCCCGATGGAGGCCGGCAAGGCCACCCTGGTCGACGGCACCGTGCGCAAGCTCGACCTGGTCGACGCGATCTCCCAGGCGGTCAACGAGAACGTCTCCGACGAGGACATCGCGATCATCGAGGAGAACGCCTGCCCCACCTGCGGCTCGTGCTCCGGCATGTTCACCGCCAACTCGATGAACTGCCTCACCGAGGCCATCGGCCTCTCGCTGCCCGGCAACGGCTCGGTGCTCGCCACCCACACCGCCCGCCGGGCGCTGTACGAGCGGGCCGGCCGGACGGTCGTCGAGATCACCCAGCGCCACTACGCAGGTGACGACGCCTCGATGCTGCCCCGGGCGATCGCCACCCGCGCCGCCTTCGAGAACGCGATGGCCCTGGACATCGCCATGGGCGGCTCGACCAACACCATCCTGCACCTGCTCGCCGCCGCCCAGGAGGCCGAGCTGGACTTCGACCAGCGGGCCATCGACGCGATCTCCCGCAAGGTGCCCTGCCTGTCCAAGGTCGCGCCGAACGGCTCGTACTACATGGAGGACGTCCACCGCGCGGGCGGCATCCCGGCCATCCTCGGCGAGCTGCACCGTGGTGGCCTGCTGAACGAGGACGTCCACACCGTGCACGCCGACTCGCTCGCCGAGTGGCTCAAGACCTGGGACGTGCGCGGCGGCTCGCCCTCCGCCGAGGCCGTCGAGCTGTGGCACGCCGCCCCCGGCTGCGTCCGCTCCGCCGAGGCCTTCTCCCAGTCCGAGCGCTGGGACACGCTGGACACCGACGGCGCCAAGGGCTGCATCCGCAGCGTCGAGAACGCCTACTCGGTCGAGGGCGGCCTGGCCGTGCTGTACGGCAACCTCGCCGAGGACGGCTGCATCGTGAAGACCGCCGGCGTGGACGAGTCGATCTGGACCTTCAGCGGCCCGGCCGTCGTGGTCGAGTCCCAGGAGGACGCGGTCGAGGCGATCCTGGCCAAGCGGGTCAAGGAGGGCGACGTCGTCGTCATCCGCTACGAGGGCCCCAAGGGCGGCCCGGGCATGCAGGAGATGCTCTACCCGACCTCCTTCCTCAAGGGCCGCGGCCTCGGCAAGGCCTGCGCGCTGGTCACCGACGGCCGCTTCTCCGGCGGCACCTCGGGCCTGTCCATCGGCCACGCCTCCCCGGAGGCGGCCTCCGGCGGGACGATCGCCCTCGTCGAGGACGGTGACACCATCGCCATCGACATCCCCGGCCGGACGATCTCCCTGGAGGTCCCGGACGAGGTCCTCGCCGAGCGCCGCCGCGCCCTGGAGGCCTCGGGCGGCTACCGCCCCAGGAACCGGGAGCGCCAGGTCAGCCAGGCCCTGCGGGCGTACGCCGCGATGGCCACCTCCGCCGACAAGGGCGCCGTCCGGGACGTGACCAAGCTCGGCTGAGCCCGGTCCGGACCACCCACGGCGCGGGCGCCGTCCCGCGGGCCGGGACGGCGCCCGCGCCGTACCCGGCGCCCGGGTGATAATCGACGGCGTGAGCGAGCAGCCCCCCACCCCCACCCCCGCCCCCAAGCCCGCCGGCGCCCCCGAGCCGGAGCCGATCCGCTGGTTCGGCACCAGCTGGCTGAACCGGGACGGCGGCTACTGGCCGCGCCGGATCGGCGTGTCCGTCGGCGCCCTGGCCGCGACCGCCGCCGCCGTGCTGCTCCTGCGCTTCGGCGTCGAGGGCATCGCCGTCTCCGACAGCGGGACCTTCCTCAACGTGCTGCTGACCGCGGCCATCGCGATCTGCTCGATGATGTCCGTGCGGCGCACCTGGAAGGTGCTCACCGAGGGCAAGGACCAGCTGACCGGCTGGATGGCCGAGGACAAGTCGCTCGGCGCGGTCTGGCTCATCGGCGGGGCCGGCGCCCTGGCCGCCTACTTCGCCCGCAGCCTGGTCGAGGCCCCCGGCGAGGCCGTCCGGCGCGCCGCGCACGAGCGGGCCGTCGCCCAGTACGAGAAGCGCCAGGCGGGCCGCAGCGGCCGGCCCGGCACCAAGGTGCCGAGCCGGGCCAAGCGCAAGCGCTGACCGGTCAGTTGCGGCTGATCGTGCCGCACTCGTCGGTCTGCTGGATGTCCTTGCTGCGGTCGTACGGGTCGACCGCCGGACCGGTCGGCCGGGTGCCGGGCGCGTCCGCAACCGCGAACTGGTCGAACTGCGGGTGGAAGAAGCCGTCGTAGACGTCGCAGGCCGAGTTGGCCGGGTCGGTCTGGTTCTTGGCGTACACGAGCTTCTTCGGCTGGACCCGGTAGCGCCCCGGGTCGTAGAAGCGGAAGGTGTCCACCCGGCGCACGATCGTGCGGGTGGTCCAGGTGTCCCCGGCCACGTCGGCCGCCGGGACGAGCAGACCGGCCGGCTTGGCCGTGCCGTCCTGCCGCGAGGGCGGCTTGGTCGGCTGCGGGGCGCGGGTCGTCGGCTGGGGCGCCCCGGCCCGCTTGGCGGCCTCCGGGCCGGGGCGCAGCGCGTACACGAAGCTGAAGTCGGTGTGGATCAGGACGCCCTTGTCCCCGTCGCCCTCGAAGCTCATCCGGCCCTGGACCTTGACGACGTCGCCCACCGGGATCGCGTCGCGCGGGTCGAAGCGGCTGAACCGGCCGGTCGGGTCCTGCTCCTTGGAGGGGTGCTCCACCGCCGTTCGCGCGCTGTCCTGGTCCTCCCGCTCCAGCAGTGCCAGGGCGGCGTCCGGGCGGCCGCCCGCGACCACCGCCGGGTCGAGGTTGGCGGCGGCCAGGTAGTCCCGGACCGAGGCGAGCTGGGCGGCCACCTGCTCGGTGGAGAAGACGCCGGTGGCCTGGGCCTCGGGCAGGACGAAGGCCTCGGCGCCGTTCGGCCAGCCCTCGGCGGGGGAGCCGGCCCAGGGGTGGTCGACGGTCGGCTGCTGCTCGTCGACCTTCGGCGGCGCGGTGGTCGGCTTGGCCGTCTCGGGGGCGACGGTCGGCACCGGCGCGTGGGCCGAGGAGGGGCCGCCGACGTGGTCCGCGAACCAGCCGCGCAGCCCGTCGATGTTCAGTGCGGCGAGCAGGACGGCGACGACCAGCACGACGTAGAGCGGCGTGCGCCACCCGGCGCGGCGGCGCGGGCGCGGGTTGCCCCAGGGGTCGACGGCCGGGGGCTTCGGCTTGCGGCCGAAGCGCCGTGCGGGCGCGGGGCCGTCGTTGACCGAGCGGCGGCCGCCCGGGTCGACCGGCGGGGTGTGCTTCCACCGGGCGGCGAGCATGCGGGTCCGTCCGCTCTGCTCCTTGACGGTGGCGTCGCGGACGAACTCCTCGTCCAGGACGAGGTCGGCGAACGGGTCCTTCCCGCCCCTTCCGGACAGGTCGGACCCGCCCGGCTCGTCGCCCCCGGAGGGGCGCGGTTCCGGATCTTCGGCTATCGGCATCGCGCCAGTATGACGACGGGGTGTGACGATACGTCGATCGGGGGCACACCATGTGGTGAACTCGTGCGCGCCGGGGTGCGGCCCACCCCGTCCCGTCCGGAACCGCGCCGGTGCTCAGCCCTTCTCGCGGGCCTGCTTGACCGACCCCACCACCCCGGCGATCGCCAGCAGGAGGCCGGCCGGCAGCAGTGAGATGAAGAAGGAGCCGAACAGGCCGGTGTCGCCGAGGAACACCTGGGCCAGCGTGTTCAGCACCAGCAGCCCGCCGGCCGCGGGGAGCGCCGACTGCCACGGGTGCTCGTTCGCCCAGCGGCGCAGCCGTCGGTCGGTGGTGTCGCGGCGCAGTTGCCCGCCGACGGTGCCGACCAGGAAGAAGAAGAACAGGGCCCAGCCGGCCGGACCGGCCAGCATGCTCAGCGACCAGCCGCCGGAGATCGCCTCGATCCCCAGGGCGGTCGCCCCCACCACCGCACCGACCCCCGCGGCGGTCCGCCACGGGCCCACGGTCGCCGAGGCGACGGCGAGTTGCCGGTTCTCACGTCGGGACATTTCGTCGTGTGCCATGGCTCCACGGTGCGCCTGCCAGGAGCCGGGGGCCATAGGGGAACCCCCTGGTTTTCTCCCTAGGGGCGAATCGTCTCCGGAACCGGTCCGGTAGCCGCTTCCGGGAGCCGTTTCCGGGAACCGGCAAGAGCCGCCGGGAGGCGCCGTGGAGCCGCCCGGGAGCCCCGGCGGGCCCGGCGACCACGGACCGGACGGTCCCGCCGACGGCCCGCGCGCGGTGCGAGGATGGCCGCAGTACCGAGGCAAGGAGCGGACCATGGGCAACAGCGCGGCACACGGACAGAAGATCGCCTTCCTGGGCACCGGCAAGATCGGCGAGGCCCTGCTCTCCGGTCTGCTGCGGGCCGGCAAGGACCCGGCGGACGTCCTGGTGACCGCCCGCCGCCCCGAGCGCGCGGCCGAACTCGCCGCCCGGTACGGCGTGGTGGCCGTCTCCAACGCCGAGGCCGCCAAGCTCGCCGACACCCTGATCCTCGCGGTCAAGCCGCAGGACATGGGCACCCTGCTGGAGGAGCTGGCCCCGCACGTCAGCCCGGACCGGCTGGTGATCTCGGCGGCGGCCGGCGTGCCGACCGCGTGGTTCGAGGAGCGGCTGGCGGCCGGCACCCCGGTGGTCCGGGTGATGCCCAACACCCCGGTCCTGGTGGACGAGGGGATGAGCGTCATCTCGGCCGGTTCGCACGCCGGCGAGGAGCACCTGGTGCGCGCCGAGGAGATCTTCAGCTCGGTCGGCAAGGCGCTGCGGCTGCCCGAGTCCCAGCAGGACGCGGCGACCGCGCTGTCCGGCTCCGGTCCGGCCTACTTCTACTTCCTGGTCGAGGCGATGACCGACGCCGGGATCCTGCTCGGCCTGCCCCGGCAGGTGGCGCACGACCTGATCGTGCAGTCGGCGATCGGCGCCTCGGTGATGCTGCGGGACTCCGGCGAGCACCCGGTGAAGCTGCGCGAGGCGGTCACCTCGCCGGCCGGCACCACCATCTCGGCCATCCGCGAGCTGGAGAACCACGGGGTGCGGGCGGCGCTGCTGAGCGCCCTGGAGGCGGCCCGGGACCGCTCCCGGGAGCTGGCCTCCGGCGGGAAGTAGGCCGCGGCGCCCGGGGCGGGAGCCTCACGGAAGTCCCGGGCAGAAGTCCCTGCGCGACCCCTCCCGCAATCGCGGCGCACCGCCTACGCTCTCGCCAACATCGTTCTACCGGTCGGTAGCGAGGTTGCCGGGAGGCCCGTGTGGAGGTCCGTATCAGTGCCGCGCCGTCCGTGGCCCCGCCCGGTCTGCGGGTCGGGCGGGCCGCGCTCGCGGTCAGCTTCCTGCTCCAGGGCGTCACCTTCGCGCTGCTGGTCACCTGCATCCCGGAGATCCAGCACCGGTACGGGCTGAGCGACGGGCTGCTGCCGGTCTTCCTGGCCGCCGTGCCGGTCCTGGCGGGGGTCGGCTCGATCGTCTCCGAGCGGCTGGTGAAGCGCACCGGCGCCCGGGCCGTGCTGCGGGTGGTCCAGCCCGCCGTCTGCCTCAGCCTGGCGGCCGTCGGACTGGGCGGCGCGCTGTGGCAACTGGCCCTCGCCCTGGGCGCGTTCGGGCTGCTGGTGGGCGGCCTCGACGCCAGTATGAACATGCTCGGGGTGGGCCTCCAGCACCGCTACGGGCGCTCGATCATGATCGGTTTCCATGCCGCGTTCAGCCTCGGCGGCATCGTCGGCGCGGCCCTCGCGGGCCTCGGCTCGCACTACGACCTGGGGCTGCCGGTGCTGTTCGGCACGGCCGCCGCGGTGATCGCCCCGCTCGCGGTGCTCACCGGCACTTTCCCCCAGCCTTCGGCCGGGGGGACCCCCACCGCCGGCCCGGCCGAACTCGGCGACGCCGTCCGGGAGGCCACCGAGGCCGCCGCCCGGTCCGTCCCGTGGCGGCCGCTGCTGCCGCTCTGCCTGGCGATGGCCTTCGCGTACATCGCCGACGCCTCGGTCTCCAACTACAGCGTCAAGTACCTCACCGACGGACTGGGCAGCCGGGAGGACCTCGCCAAGCTCTCCTACCTCGGCTACATGGTCGCGATGCTGCTCGGCCGCGCGCTGGGCGACCGCGCGGTGCAGCGCTTCGGGGCCGTCCCGGTGGTCCGCGGCGGGGCCGCGCTGGCGGCGCTCGGCTTCGGGGCGGCCGCGGTCGCGCCCGCCCCCTGGGCGGGCATCGCCGGGTTCACGGTGCTGGGCTTCGGCATCTGCGCGATCATCCCGCAGGTCTTCGCGGCGGGCGGGCGGCTCTTCCCGGCCGACTCGGACGCCGCGGTGGCCCGGCTCAACCTCTTCAACTACGTGGGGTTCCTGGTCGGTTCGCCGCTGGTCGGGGCGATCGCCGACGCGAGTTCGTACCGCTGGGCGCTGCTGGCCCCGATGCTGCTGGTGCTCGCCGTCCTGCCGCTGGCGGACCGCTTCGCCCCGGCGCCCGTGTCGGTCCCCGTCCCCGCCGGGTGACGGCGGGGACAGGGCTGGGGTGGGGGGTGGGGGAGGCGGGTCAGACGCCGATGGTGGTCTGCAACTCGGGCAGGCCGCTGTAGTAGCCCTCGTCCCTGGCCGTGGAGGGGCCGTTCACCTGGCCGAACTCGTAGTGGACGTACGGCGCCCAGTTCAGCGTGCTGGTGGACGTGTTTCCGGGCCAGTTCGGGGAGATCTGGACGGTGAGCGTGACGGTGCGGGTCGCGCCGGGGGCGATCGGGGCCAGGAAGTGGAAGTTGGCGTTGTTCCCGTTGGTCGTGCAGTCGACGGTGTCGCCGGAGCAGCCGACGACCGTGTAGATGCCGGTCGCCTGGTTGGACGGCCAGGTGGGCTGGATGAACTCGTAGGCGAAGAAGATGTCGCTGGTCTCGGTGTTGGTGAGGGACAGCGTCAGGGTCAGCTGGTCACCGGGCTTCGCCGTCTTCTTGTCGACGGAGAAGGCGATACCGCTGACGGTGGCGGAGGCCGGCTGGGCGGCAAAGAGAAGACCAAGTCCCAGTATTGCAGCGAGAATTACCCCAAGGCGTTGCACGCTGAATGGCTTCATGGCGGAGAGGATAGGGATTCGTAAAGCCTTTGTCTGTACCGCCTCGACAACTCCTCTCCACAGGTACCCCACACGTGCCGCGCCGCCGGGCCGCGGCCGCCGCCCCGGCGCGCCCTGGCGGCGGCCCGACGGCCGTCACCCGCTACGGTGGAGGCCATGCCCGAAGCCGAGCGTGACACCCCCTGCGGCCTGCACCTCTTCTGGGACGAGGCCGTCACCGCCTACGACTTCGGCCCCGGCCACCCGATGGACCCGACCCGGCTGGCCCTCACCATGCGCCTGGTCGAGGCCCTCGGGCTCGACACCGCTCCCGGGGTCACCGTCCGGTCCGCGCCGCCCGCCGGCGACTCCACCCTCCGGCTGGTGCACACCGGGGAGTACGTCGAGGCGGTCAGACAGGCCGCCGCCCACCCGGAGCTGAGCGACCCCCGGCACGGCCTCGGCACCGACGACAACTGGTCCTTCCCGGCCATCCATTCGGCCTCCGCGCTGATCGCCGGGCAGTCGGTGGCCGCGGCCGAGGCGGTCTGGCGCGGCGAGGCCCCGCACGCGGTCAACTTCGCCGGCGGACTGCACCACGCGATGCCCGGCAAGGCCTCCGGCTTCTGCGTGTACAACGACCCCGCGCTGGCCGTCGCCCGGCTGCTCGAACTCGGCGCCGAGCGGGTCGCCTACGTCGACGTGGACGTCCACCACGGCGACGGCGTCCAGGCGGCCTTCTGGAACGACCCCCGGGTCCTCACCGTCTCGCTGCACGAACACCCCGCCACGCTCTTCCCGCAGACCGGCTGGTCCACCGAGACGGGCGGCCCGGACGCCCCCGGCTCCGCCGCCAACCTGCCGCTGCCGGCCGGCACCGGCGACGCCGGCTGGCTGCGCGCCTTCCACGCCCTGGTGCCCGAACTGCTCGACGCCTTCCGGCCGCAGGTCCTGGTCACCCAGCACGGCGCCGACACCCATCTGGAGGACCCGCTCGCCCACCTGGCCGTCACCGTGGACGCCCAGCGGCTGATCGCCGAGGAGCTCCACCGGCTCGCCCACCGGCACGCCGACGGCCGCTGGGTGGCCACCGGCGGGGGCGGCTACGCGGTGGTCGACGTCGTCCCGCGCACCTGGACCCACCTGGTCGCCACCGCCGCCGGACGGCCCGTCGACCCGGCCACCGAGACCCCCGAGCCGTGGCGCGCCGAGGTCTACCGCCGCACCCGCCGCCCGGCCCCGCTGCGGATGACCGACGGCGCCCGCCCGGCCTGGCGCGACTTCGACGCGGGTTACGATCCGGCCGACCGGCTCGATCAGGCCGTCCTGGCCGCCCGCCGCGCGGTGTTCCCCCACCACGGCCTGCTGGCTTGAACCCGCCGCCCCGGAGCGGCGCCGCGCCCGTCGTGCGTACGGCGACCCGTGCGATCCGCCGAGTGGCTACGTACTGCAACAGTCCTATCTCTCACCGTACGAGGACTGCACTTCCCCTCTTCCCACTGGTACCACCCATAACTACTCTGGGGATACACGTGTGCCGGTGGAGTCACCGGAGGGGAAGCCGGTGCCTTGCACACGGGTAAGGGTCGGGTGATGGTCATGAGTTCCGTGGAGCGTCCCCTGCAGGAAGTCGTCTTCCTGACCGTGGCGGAGGTCGCTGCGGTCATGCGGGTGTCCAAGATGACGGTGTACCGACTGGTGCACAGCGGAGAACTGCCGGCCATCCGGGTCGGACGGTCCTTCCGGGTGCCCCAGCAGGCGGTGCACGAGTACCTCAAGGAGTCCTACGTGCGGCTCGAGAGCGCGTAGGACATGGGCGTCGGGGCCCGGTCCGCAGCCGCGGACCGGGGCCCGTTCGCCGCAGATTTCCCCTGAGTTTCCCGGTTGCCGGGGGCACGATTTACAGCCCCGGCCACCCGGACGGTAGGCTAGGCCCTCACGTCAGTCGTATGGACTCCGTCTCACACGGGCGAGAGTCTCAGTGAGCGAGGGTTGTTCCGTGGGCTCTGTCATCAAGAAGCGTCGCAAGCGTATGGCCAAGAAGAAGCACCGCAAGCTTCTGAAGCGGACCCGCGTGCAGCGTCGCAACAAGAAGTAAGCGCCCCCGGCCGCGCCCTGCGCGCCCAGCGCTTCCACTGCCCGTCCCAGGCCCTCGCGGTCCGGGGCGGGCAGTGTCGTTTCACGGCCCGGTGGGGCGGCGCGGTACGGTGCACGCAGCCGCTCGGGCCGAGGGAATGGGGTGCAGCACCGTGGGCGTGGTCGTGCTCGTCACCGGCGTGGCACGCCATCTCGGTGCCCGCTTCGCCGCCGAGGTCCGCCGCCGTCCGGGGGTGGACCTGGTCGTCGGCGTGGACGTGCAGCCGCCGCGGGTGCCGGCCGGGGAGCCGTCCGGCCCGGCCGCCCCGTACCGCTTCCACCAGCTCGACCTGCGCCGCCCGGCGCTCTCCCGGGTGCTCGCCGAGCACCGGGTGGACACCGTCGTGCACCTCAGCGTCAGCGCCACCGGACTGGGCTCCACCAACCGCTCCGCGGTGAAGGAGTCCAACGTCATCGGCACCATGCAGCTGCTCGGCGCCTGCCAGAAGGCGCCCGGGGTGCGCCGGCTGGTGGTGAAGTCCACCACCGGCGTCTACGGCTCCGCGCCCCGCGACCCGGCGGTGTTCAGCGAACGGATCCAGCCGAAGGACCCGCCCGGCGGCGGCTTCGCCAAGGACGCGGCGGAGGTCGAGGGCTACGTCCGCGGCTTCGCCCGGCGCCGCCCGGACGTCGCGGTGACGGTGCTGCGCTTCGCCAACATCGTCGGCCCGGACGCGGACACCCCGCTCAGCGAGTACTTCGCGCTGCCGGTGCTGCCGACCGTGCTCGGCTACGACCCGCGGCTCCAGTTCGTGCACGAGGACGACGCCGTCGCCGTGCTCTGCCGGGCCGCCGGCGAGCCCGAGCCGGGCACCGTCAACACCGGGACCCTCAACGTCGCGGGGGAGGGCGTCCTGCTGCTCTCCCAGTGCGCCCGCCGGCTCGGCCGGCCGACCCTGCCGCTGCTGCTGCCCGCGGTCAGCTGGATGGCCGTCCTGGCCCGGCAGACCCGGCTGGTGGACGTCTCGCCCGAGCAGCTGCGGCTGCTCACCCACGGCCGGGTGGTGGACACCACGAGGCTGCGCGAGACCTTCGGCTACCGGCCGGCGTTCACCACGCCCGAGGCCTTCGCCGACTTCGCCGCCGCCCAGCGCCCGGGCCTGCTGCCGCCCGGACGGCTGGCCGCCGCCACCGACCGGCTGTCCGCCCTGCTCGGCCCGGAAGGGGCCGCCCCCGCCGTACCGGACCGCCCCCGCCGACCGAGGAGCTGAACCCGCGATGAGTGCCGCAGCCGAGAACGTGCCCGGCGAGGCCAAGGTCATCCCGATCGAGTCCGCCCCGAGCTGGACCGGGTCCGAGGGCCCCGGCCTGGCCGACCGCCTCGCCGGGGCCGTCGGCGGGGCGCTGTCCGGGCCGCTCGGTCCGGCGGCCACCCGGCTGCTCGGCAAGGGCTGGGAGGGCCGGGCCGCCGAGGGGCTGGCCTTCCTGCGCCGCCGGGTCACCGGCGACTACGAGGTCGACGAGTTCGGCTTCGACCGGGAGCTCACCGAGGAGGTGCTGCTCTCGCTGCTGCGCCCGCTGGCCGAGAAGTACTTCCGGATCGACGTCCAGGGCGTGGAGAACATCCCGGCCGAGGGCGGCGCGCTGATCGTCGCCAACCACTCCGGGACGATCCCGCTGGACGCGCTGATGACCCAGGTGGTCATCCACGACCACCACCCGAACCACCGGCACCTGCGGATGCTCGCCGCCGACCTGGTCTTCGTGCTGCCCGGGATCAACGAGCTGGCCCGCAAGGCCGGCCACACGCTGGCCTGCAACGAGGACGCCCAGGCGCTGCTGGAGCGCGGCGAGGTGGTCGGGGTCTGGCCGGAGGGCTTCAAGGGCATCGGCAAGCCGTTCGCCGAGCGCTACAAGCTCCAGCGTTTCGGCCGCGGCGGCTTCGTGTCCTCGGCGCTGCGGGCCCGGGTGCCGATCGTGCCCTGCTCGATCGTCGGGGCGGAGGAGACCTACCCGATGATCGGCAACGTGAAGACGCTGGCCCGCCTGCTGGGCCTGCCGTACGTGCCGATCACACCGACCTTCCCCTGGCTGGGGCCGCTCGGGATGCTGCCGCTGCCGACGAAGTGGACGATCCGCTTCGGCGAGCCGATCGCCACCGACGGGTACCCGGCGGAGGCGGCGGACGATCCGATGCTGGTCTTCGACCTGGCCGACGAGGTGCGCGAGACCATCCAGCACTCGCTCTACCAGCTGCTGGTGCAGCGCCGCTCGGTGTTCTTCTGACCGTACGTCCGTGGGTCCGTCCCTTGTGGAGGACGGACCCACGGACGTACGGGAGGGGCCCGGCGGATATCGCACTCCGCCGGGCCCCCGTCGCACCCCGGTCAGCCGCCGAGGATCCGTAGCCCGGGCAGCAGGCCCGGGACCAGCGGGGGCACCTCGACGCCCTGCTGCCTGGCCGCGTCCGGGACGCCCGGTGTCCCGGACGGCTGCGGCACCTGCGGCGGGGCGGCGTCGGCGCTCGGCGAGGGCTTGGTGCCCGTCAGCCCGCTGGTGAGGTCGCCGACCAGCCCGTTGACCGCGTCCGGGGCGCTGGTGGGCAGGGTGCTCGGCAACCCGCCGCCCTTGCCGCCGCTGCCGGACGCGCCGGAGCCGGGGTTGGCCGGGGCGTGGTCGGTGGCGCCGGGACGGCCGTTCGCGCCGCCGCCCGGGGCCTGGTCGGTGCCCGCCGTGCCGGAGCCCGCCGGGGAGCCGGCCGGGGAACCGCCGGTCGACTGGGAGGAGCCGTCGCCCGCTCCGGGGCCGGCCGTGCCACCGCTCTTGGCGGGGGGCTGGGCCAGGCGCAGGGGCGCGACGTCCTCGCTTATGTCGTCGAAGAGCTGGTTCACCAGGGACGCCTGCTGGGTGAGCTGGACGGGCAGCTTGCCCTGGAGCTCGCTCCAGCGGCCGTCCTCGTCGTGGGCGAAGCCGGCCAGCGCGCGCATCGGGTCGAGCGAGCCGTTGCTGCGGTAGACCGAGCGCAGCAGCTCGCGGCCCTTGAGGGCGTCGCTGTGCATGTCGTCCAGGGCACGCCGGACCTGCTCGACGGTGACCGGGCTGAGCCCGCCGGCCGGGCCGGTCCGGCCGACCAGCTGCTTGGCCTCGCCGAGCCGGGTGGCGGCGTTGTCGAGCAGCATCTCGCCGCGCTCGGAGTCGGAGTCCGCGAAGTCGAGCCGCAGCCCTTCCAGGCCGCGCTTGAGCCCGTACAGCGTGTCCCCCGGGAGCGCCCCGGTGCTCGCCGCCGCCGCGCCGGTCAGGCTGCCCACGGCGAGCCCCGCGACCAGTCCGCCGATCGCGAACCGGCGGCTCCAGCGGCCGCGCGGCGCCGTCCGGATCGCCCGGTGGCGGCGCTGGCGGGGTACCGCCGCGCCCGGTCCGCCGGCGAAGGCCTGCTCGAACGCCGCCATCAGCTGGGCGCGTTGGACCGTCCGGGCCTCCCGGTCCAGCACCGGTCCTGGCAGCGCTCCCAGCACGTCGGTCAGGCCGACCAGTTCGGCCATCGCGGCCGAACCGGAGCCGAGGCCCGCGGTGTTGGCCGGCTCCGCGTCGGTTGCAGCGAGTTGCTCCGTCCGGTGGGCCTCCAGCGCCTCGGCGAAGGCCTTCGCCCGCCGGTGCTCCAGCACGTTTGCCGTCACGGGCCACACCTCCCTTCGTCGTTGTCGACACCCCGGCCTGCCGGACGGTTGCCCCGGCGGGCCAAAGCCACTCCATCGGGTGACAGGTCACAATTCGGCTTGACCGTAAGCCCGGTGGAGGCTTGCACCCAGGGCAACGATCGGTGCGGGCGGTCGGTTACGCACGGCTGATCATCGGATCGACCGTTCACCCTGACGTGTCGGTCGGGCGCGGCCGGTGACGGACGGCCGGACGGCCCTCCGGCGGTGCCCCGCGCGGTCACGGCCGGCTCACCGCGCGTCGGGCGGGAGCAGCCGGGCCAGGGTGCGTACGGCGCGGTACTGGAGGGTCTTGATGGCGCCCTCGTTCTTGCCCATGATCCGGGCCGTCTCGGCCACCGAGAGCCCTTGCAGGAAGCGCAGGGTGACGCACTCCTGCTGCTGGGGGTTGAGCCGGCGGACGGCGTCCAGGAGGGCGGCGTTGGAGAGCGACTCCAGGACCGACTCCTCCGGGCTGCGCTCGCACTCGTTGGAGTCGAGCATCTCGCCGGTGGTGACCTCCAGCCGGAAGCGGCTGGACTTGAAGTGGTCGGCGACCAGGTTCCGGGCGATGGTGACCAGCCAGGCGCCGAAGTCGCGGCCCTGCCAGGTGAAGGTGCCGATCCGGCGCAGTGCGCGCAGGAAGGTCTCGCTGGTGAGGTCCTCGGCCGTGGCCCGGCTGCCGACCCGGTAGTAGATGTAGCGGTAGACGGTGTCCGCGTAGTGGTCGTAGAGCCGGCCGAAGGCCTCGCTCTCGCCGGCCTGGGCCCGCTCGACCAGCTCCATGACCGGGTTGTGCTCGGTCTCGTAGCCCGGGCCGGCGGCCGTCCGGGAGCGGCCGCGCCCGACGCCGGTGGTGCCGGCCCGGCCGCGCGCGCCGGTGCCGGTCGAGCCGGCGGCGGTGGTGCGCAGCGCCAGGCCGGGGCCGTGCGGGTGGCCGAACGTTCCGCCGGCGGTCGCGAGTCGGGGCGAGGCGGCGAGCTGGCTGCGGAGCAGGTTGCGCAGCAGGTCCAGGCCGGTGGAGATCTGCCGCTCGGCGGTGGGCCGGCCGCGGTGGCCGGTGCGGGGGCGCAGGGGCGCGGACGACGGGCGGGAGGGTGCAGGCGCGTCGTTCCGGACGGGTGGGTACACGGGACTCCCAGAGGCAGAACTGTGGACGGATCACCTCCGCCTGCGCGGAGAGCACTTCCCGAAGCGTCCGTTCGAGCGGGACACGTGGGTGACGTGCATCCAGGAGAGAATAACGCTTTGTGCAATGACAGCTACACCGTGTGGTCGAAGTGGTCGTTTGGGATCCATTTGTTGTGCATATTCGGCTGACACTGACCGGAGCTGTCATCGTTCATCCAGCTCAACGTGATCGAACAGCCGCCCAGGGTGACCAATTCGGGTGTCTCGCGGGCGGTTTCCCAGCCTTGGGGCCCGGCAACCCCTGACTTTCCCGGCCTGGCGAACGATCAGAACCAGTCACCGGCTGACACGTTCGTACATAGAGGCCCGACTGCCTGGCAGTACAGGGGAGTTCGCCCGTACGAGCGGCCAGGTCAGAGCCCTGGTTGACGCCCGCTCACCCACCCGGGCGAGCCCGCCCGAGCGATCCTCGCAAGCGCTCGCGAGCCCTCCGAAGGGCCCCGGAAGGCTCCGGAGAGTCCCGGAAGGGCCGGTCTCAGGGGCGGCGGCGACGCCGGTGCAGGGCCACCCCGGCCGCCGTCGCGCCGGCCAGCACCCCGAGCGCGGCCGCCGCCGGCAGCCCCACCCGGGCCGCCTTCCGGCCGGTCCGGAAGTCCCGCACCCGCCACCCCTGGGCCCGGGCGTGGCGGCGCAGCGCGCCGTCCGGGTTCACCACGTACGGGTGGCCGACCAGCGAGAGCATCGGGATGTCGTTGGCCGAGTCGCTGTAGGCGGCGCAGCGGTCGAGGTCCAGGCGCTCGCGGCGGGCCAGCGCGCGGACGGCGGCGGCCTTGGCCGGGCCGTGCAGCAGATCGCCGACCAGCCCGCCGGTGTACCGGCCGTCCCGGGCCTCGGCGACGGTGCCGAGCGCGCCGGTCATGCCGAGCCGCCGGGCGATGATCCGGGCCACCTCCAGCGGGGCGGCGGTGACCAGCCAGACCCGCTGGCCGGCCTCCAGGTGCATCTGGACCAGGGCCCGGGTGCCCGGCCAGATCTTGTCGGCGACGACCTCCTCGAAGATCTCCTCGCAGATCGCCTCCAGGTCGGCTGTCGGCTTCCCGGCGACGATGCCCAGCGCGGTGTGCTTGGCGTCCGAGATGTGGTCCGGGTCCTCGGCGCCGTGCAGCCGGAACCAGGCCTGCTGCCAGGCGAAGCGGGCGATGTCGCGGCGGGTGAGGAACCCGAGGCGGTAGAGGCCGACACCGAGGTAGAAGACGGCGGCGCCGCGCAGGATGGTGTTGTCGCAGTCGAAGAAGGCGGCGGCGCGGGGGTCGTCCCGGTCCGGGGTGTGGTTCTCCTCCGAGGCCCTGGGCGTCCTGGCGGCCTTCCCGGGCCTGGTCGGGGCCGTCGGATCCGACGCGTCGGGAGAGAGCGGGGGAGCGGCCGCGTGGGCCGCCGCGGGGGCGGATCCGTGCTCGGGCTCGGCGCGCAGCGCGGCCTCGGCGGCCTCGGCCGCGGCTTCGCCCGCCAGGGCGCTCCGCTCGCTGCCGGAACGCCTTGCCTGGGTGAGCCTTCTGAGCACGGCCATGTCATCGAGCATAGCCAGCCGGGCGCGGAGCGGCCGTGACGGTGCCGTGCCCGCCGGGTGAACAGCTCGGCCGCGCGCGGCCCGGGTGCGCCCCCTGCCCCCAGCCCCCGCCCCGGGCTCCTCGCGCCTTGTCCCCGCCCCTCGCCTCCGCCCCTTGCCCCCGCCCCTTGCCCCCGCCCCTTGCCCCGTCCCGGGGTTCTCCCCTGCGCCCAGGGCCCCCGCCCCGGGGTCCTCCCCTGGCCCACCCCGAGCCTCCCCGCCCCGCCCCGAGCCGAAGGGGCGCGCCGGTGCCGAAAGGGAGAGCGCGAGGGAGCGACGAAGGAGCGAGGGAGCGCCGACCGTCGGCACCGGACGAGAAGCGCCCCGGAGGCGAGCGGGCGAGTGGCAGTGCGCCGACCGTCGGCACCGGACCCAAAGCGCCCCGGAGGCGAGCGGCGCGAATAATGAACGCCGTGAGCCCACTGCTGCGACGTAAGAGCCCGAAGCCCGCGGACCGTACCGTGACCCTGGTCGGCAAGCCCGGTTGCCACCTGTGCGACGAGGCCCGCGAGGTGATCGTCCGGGTGACGGGCGAGCTGGGGGCGTCTTTCGAGGAGAAGGACATCACCCAGGACGAGGAGTTGTTCCGCCGCTACTGGGAGCAGATCCCGGTGACCCTGGTCGACGGCCGCCAGCACGACTTCTGGCGGGTCGACGAGCGGCGTCTGCGGACGGCCCTGGGCGGCTGACCGGCCGTCCGCGCGGGCCCGGTCACCCCGTCGTTCGGCGGGGGCGCTTCGCCGAATCGTTGTCAAAGACACCCCGTTCCGGCTTGAGGCGGGGCGGGTTGGTCGGCTTACGATCGAACGCGTTTGCGCCCATGGGGGGCTGAGCACACGAGGAGTGCCGCCATGCTTCCCGGTCCGACCTCTGGGACGTCCGAAGCCCCCTGCGGGGCCCCGGGCTTCGCCGTGGTGGACGTGGAGGCGACCGGCCGCAGCCCGTGGCGGCACCGGGTGGTCGAGGTCGCGGTGGTGCTGCTCGACGAGCGGCTGCGCCCGGAGCAGGAGTTCGCCACCCTGTTGGACCCGCTGGGTCCGGTCGGGCCGACCCATGTGCACCGGATATGCCAGGCCGACGTCGAGGGTGCCCCGCGTTTCCGTGAGATCGCCCCCCGGCTGCTGGAGCTGCTGGCAGGCCGGGTGCTGGTCGGTCACCACGTCAGTTGTGACCACGCGTTCCTGGATCGCGAGTTCGCCCGGATCGGGGTGCCGTTGCCGCCGGTCCCGGTGCTGTGCACGATGCGGCTGGCCCGCGCGCACCTGCCGGAGGCCCCGGGCTACGGCCTGGCGGCCTGTGTGGAGGCGGCGGGTCTGGGCCGGTACCCGGCGCACACCGCGCTGGGCGACGCCCGGGTGACCGCCGAGCTGCTGAGGCACTGCCTGGGGGCCGCGTCCTGCCCGCCGGACGACTGGGCGGGCCCGTTGCGCGAGGCGGCCCGGGTGCCCTGGCCCCGGCTGGGGCGGGCCCGGTCCCGCCCGTCCGGCGCGGCCGTCCCGCTGTTCCGCAGGGAGGAGCCGTACGGCCCCTGGCTGCCGGGTTCGCGGGCCCCGGAGGTCGTGCTGACCCGGGCCGGTGCTATGCGCTCGACGGCGTGATGCGCATCACTGTGCAGGGACAAAACGGACACCATCTTTGTGCACACGTTCACAAACACATAGCCTGGCTGCCAAAGCCCAGCTTCACCCACAGGAGCACCGTGGCAATCGGCCGATCACCACAGAGCAGTTCGCAGACGCCCGACCAGGGCGCCGCGCGCCGACCCTCGCGTGCCCGGGGCATCCCGGAGGCGACCGTCGCACGCCTTCCCCTCTACCTGCGGGCCCTCACCGCGCTCTCCGAGCGCTCGGTGCCGACCGTCTCCTCCGAGGAGCTGGCCGCCGCGGCCGGCGTGAACTCGGCCAAGCTCCGCAAGGACTTCTCCTACCTCGGCTCCTACGGCACCCGCGGGGTCGGCTACGACGTCGAGTACCTCGTCTACCAGATCTCCCGCGAGCTCGGCCTGACCCAGGACTGGCCGGTCGTCATCGTCGGGATCGGGAACCTCGGCCACGCCCTTGCCAACTACGGCGGCTTCGCCTCCCGGGGCTTCCGGGTGGCCGCCCTGCTCGACGCCGACCCGAACGTGGTCGGCAGCAGCGCGGCCGGGCTGCCGGTGCGCCACATGGACGAGCTGGAGTCGATCGTCGAGAGCCAGCACGTCTCCATCGGTGTGATCACCACCCCGCCCGGCGCCGCCCAGCAGGTGTGCGACCGGCTGGTCGAGGCCGGCGTCACCAGCATCCTGAACTTCGCCCCGACCGTGCTGACCGTCCCGGACGGCGTGGACGTGCGCAAGGTGGACCTCTCCATCGAGCTGCAGATCCTCGCCTTCCACGAGCAGCGCAAGGCCGGCGAGGAGCCGGACGACCGCGCCGAGTCGGTGCTCGACCGCGCCCCCGGCCCGGTCCGCGCGGCCGCGGCCAAGCTGCGCCGCGCCGCCGGCGGCAGTGGCAAGGGCCGGGGCACCGCCGAGCCGGCGGCCAAGGACCCGGCCGAGCAGTCCAAGGGAAAGTCCGCCAAGGGCGGCGACGGGGATCTCTCCGCGGTGATGCCCGCATGAACACCGAGAGCTGTGAGGGGCGGGCATGAGCCTTCTCGTCGTAGGGCTGAGCCATCGCACGGCCCCGGTCGGGGTCCTGGAGCGCGCCGCGCTGACCGGTGACGTGCCGACCCGGCTGCTGCACGACGCGGCCGCCACCACGACCGTCGCCGAAGCCGCGCTGCTGAACACCTGCAACCGGATCGAGCTGTACGCGGACGTGGACAAGTTCCACGCCGGCGTCGCCGAGCTGTCGCTGCTGCTGGCCCACCACAGCGGGGTGGACCTGGAGGAGCTGACCTCCCACCTGTACGTCCACTACGAGGACCGCGCCGTCCACCACCTCTTCTCGGTGGCGTGCGGTCTGGACTCGATGGTGGTCGGTGAGGGCCAGATCCTCGGCCAGCTGCGCGACGCGCTCGCCAAGGCCCAGGAGGAGCACACCGCCGGGCGCGGCCTGAACGAGCTGTTCCAGCAGGCGCTGCGGGTCGGCAAGCGGGCGCACAGCGAGACCGGCATCGACAAGGCCGGCCAGTCGCTGGTCACCTTCGGCCTGGAGCAGGTCGCGGCGGGCGCGGGCGAGATCGCCGGCAAGCGCGCGCTGGTGGTGGGCGCCGGCTCGATGAGCTCGCTGGCCGCCGCCACCCTGGTCCGCTCCGGCGTGACCGACCTGCTGATCGCCAACCGGACCCCGGCGCGCGCCGAGCGGCTGGTCGAGATCCTCGGCCCGGACGTGGCCCGCACCCTGGACCTGGCCAAGGTGCCCGAGGCACTGGCCGACGTGGACCTGGTGATCTCCTGCACCGGCGCGGCCGGCGTGGTGGTCAGGGCCGAGGACGTGGCCGCCGCCGTCGCGCTGCGCGCGGGCGGTCCCGGACGCGACCGGGGCCCGCTCGCCCTGCTCGACCTGGCCATGCCGCGCGACGTCGACCACGCCGTGCACGAGCTGGCCGGCGCCCTGCTGGTCGATCTGGAGAGCCTCTCCCACGCGCACGCCGCCAGCCCCGGCGCCGGCGACGTCGACCAGGTCACCCGGATCGTCGCCGACGAGGTGGCCGCCTTCGGCGCCGCCCAGCGGGCCGCCCGGATCGCGCCGACCGTGGTCGCGCTGCGCTCGATGGCCTCCGACGTGGTCGCCGCCGAGCTGGGCCGGCTGGAGTCCCGGCTGCCCGACCTGGACGAGCGCTACCGCGCCGAGATCGGCCAGACCGTCCGCCGCGTCGTCGACAAGCTGCTGCACGCCCCGACCGTCCGGGTGAAGCAGCTGGCCGCCGAGCCCGGCGGCGCCTCCTACGCGGAGGCCCTGCGCGAGCTGTTCGACCTCGACCCGGCGGCCGTGCACGCCGTGTCCGGAACGCCCGTCGGCGGCGCGCCCCAGCCCTCCGCCGGGGGCACCAGATGAACCGTCAGCCATCCCACGAGTACCACCGGGACGATCACCTCATGAATGGTCAACCGATCACGGAGCAGCCCTCGGCCGCCGTGCCCCTGCGGCTCGGCACCCGGCGCAGCGCCCTCGCCATGGCCCAGTCGGGCATGGTGGCCCGCGACGTGGCCAGGGTCACCGGACGCCCCGTCGAGCTGGTCGAGATCACCACGTACGGCGACACCTCCCGGGAGGCGCTGGCACAGATCGGCGGCACCGGCGTGTTCGTCTCCGCCCTGCGGGACGCGCTGCTGGAGGGCCGGATCGACTTCGCCGTGCACTCGCTCAAGGATCTGCCCACCGCCGCCCCCGAGGGCCTGGCGCTGGCCGCCGTCCCCGAGCGCGAGGACGCCCGGGACGCCCTGGTCTCGGCCGAGGGGCTGACCCTGGACGAACTGGCGGAGAAGCTGGCCGGAGCCGGCCGCCCGGCCCGGATCGGCACCGGCTCGCCCCGCCGGATGGCGCAGCTCAACGCCTGGGCCGCCGCCCGAGGCGCCCGGCTGGAGACCGTCGCGATCCGCGGCAACGTGGACACCCGGATCGGCTACGTGACCGGCGGCGAGCTGGACGCGGTGGTGCTGGCGACGGCCGGCCTCAACCGGCTCGGCCGCAGCGCCGAGATCTCCCAGCACCTCGACCCCGAGCTGATGATCCCGGCCCCCGGCCAGGGTGCCCTCGCGATCGAGTGCGCCGCCGCGGACACCGGTCTCACCGCCGTGCTCGCGGCCCTGGACCACGCCCCCACCCGGGTCGCCGTGGCCGCCGAGCGCGCCCTGCTGGCCACCCTGGAGGCCGGCTGCTCGGCACCGGTGGCCGCGCTGGCCACCTGGGGCAGCCAGAACGAACTGCGGCTGGACGGCGTGGTCGGCGACCCCGACGGCTCCGCCCTGCTGAAGATGTCCGCCAACGGTCCGATCGTCCTCGACGAGACCGCCGAGCAGCACGCGACGGCCCTCGGCCGCGCGCTGGCTGACCGGCTGCTCGCCGCGGGCGCGGCCGCCCTGATGGGGGAGCGAGCCCGATGAGCCCCACCGCCGCCACCGACGCCCTGTTCGCCGGGCAGCCCGCCACCGGACGGTGCACCTTCCTGGGCGCGGGCCCCGGGGACCCGGGCCTGCTGACCCTGCGCGCGGTCGAGGTGCTGTCCACGGCCGACGTCCTGGTCGCCGACCCGCTGACCGCCGCCGCCGTGCGCAGCCACTGCCCGGCCGCCGTGCAGGTGCACGCCCCGGCCGCCGAGGGCACCGACTTCGACCTGGCCAAGCTGGTCGCCGAGGCGGTCCGCTCCGGCAAGCACGTGGTCCGCACCGTCGACGGCGACCCCGGCCTGGACGGCTGCGCCGCCGAGGAGATGCTCAGCTGCGCGGGCGACGGGATCCCCTTCGAGGTGATCCCGGGCGTCGCCCAGTCGGTCGGCGTCCCGGCCTACGCGGGCGTCCCGCTCCGCGCCGGGGCCGGCACCGACGTGCGCTTCGTGGACGGTGCCGCGCTGCTGGCCGGCAGCCCGGTCGACCTGGGCGTGCCGGAGACCACCCTGGTGGTCCGCACCACGCTGGGCCAGCTGCCCGCCACCGCGGCCGCCCTGGTCGCCGGCGGCCGCAAGCCGGAGTCCGCGCTCAGCGCGACGCTCTCCGGCACCACGACCCGCCAGCGCACCTTCACCTCCACCCTGTCCGGCATCGCGGCCGACCTGAAGGCCGCCCGGGTGCTGCCGTCGCCGGTCTCCGCCCCGGTCGACCCGGCCACCTCGGTGATAGCCGTGGTGGGCGAGCAGGTCGCCCACCGCGCCTCGCACTCGTGGTTCGAGACCAAGCCGCTGTTCGGCTGGAACGTCCTCGTGCCGCGCACCAAGGAGCAGGCCACCGGCCTGTCCGAGCAGCTGCGCTCGTACGGCGCGGTGCCGCAGGAGGTGCCGACCATCGCGGTCGAGCCGCCGCGCACCCCGCAGCAGATGGAGCGGGCCATCAAGGGCCTGGTCACCGGCCGCTACGAGTGGATCGCCTTCACCTCGGTGAACGCGGTGCGGGCCGTCCGGGAGAAGTTCGAGGAGTACGGCCTGGACGCCCGCGCGTTCGCCGGCATCAAGGTCGCGGCGGTCGGCGAGACCACCGCGCAGGCCCTGGTCGACTTCGGCGTGAAGCCGGACCTGGTGCCCTCCGGCGAGCAGTCCGCCGCCGGCCTGCTGGAGGACTGGCCGCCGTACGACCCGGTCTTCGACCCGATCGACCGGGTGCTGCTGCCGCGTGCCGACATCGCCACCGAGACCCTGGTGGCCGGCCTGGTCGAGCTCGGCTGGGAGGTCGACGACGTGACGGCGTACCGGACGGTGCGCGCCTCGCCGCCGCCGGCCGAGACCCGTGAGGCGATCAAGGGCGGCGGCTTCGACGCGGTGCTGTTCACCTCGTCCTCGACCGTCCGGAACCTGGTCGGCATCGCGGGCAAGCCGCACAACGTCACCGTCATCGCCTGCATCGGCCCGGCCACGGCCAAGACCGCCGAGGAGCACGGCCTGCGGGTCGACGTGATGGCCCCGGCGCCGTCGGCGGCCGCGCTGGCCCAGGCGCTGGCCGACTTCGGCGCCAAGCGCCGGGACACCGCGACGGCCGCCGGCGAGCCGGTCTACCGGCCCAGCGAGCGCCGTCCCGGTTCGCGCCGCAAGGCCCGCTGAGGGCCCCCAACTGTCTTGGTTGGGCCAACTATGCTGCTGGGGGCGGCCGTTCGTCGCCCCCAGCGCTGCACAACCGTTCGGAGAGAGAAGCCGTGTCCGCTGAATTCCCGTACGTACGCCCGCGTCGACTGCGCCAGAGCCCGGCGATGCGCCGGCTGGTGGCCGAGACCCGGCTGCACCCGGCGGAGCTGATCCTGCCGCTGTTCGTCCGCGAGGGCGTCAGCGAGCCCGTCCCGATCTCCTCGATGCCGGGCGTGGTCCAGCACACCCGGGACACCCTGCGCAAGGCCGCCGTGGAGGCGGCCGAGGCGGGCCTGGGCGGCGTCATGCTGTTCGGCGTCCCGGAGGTGCAGGACGCGACCGGCAGCGAGGGCACCAACCCGGACGGCATCCTGCAGCAGGCGATCCGGGACGTGGTCTCCGAGGTCGGCGACTCCCTGGTGGTCATGTCCGACCTCTGCCTGGACGAGTACACCGACCACGGCCACTGCGGCGTGCTGGCCGCCGACGGCAGCGTCGACAACGACGCCACCCTGGAGCGCTACGCCGAGATGGCCCGGGTGCAGGCGGACGCCGGCGTCCACCTGGTCGGCCCCTCCGGCATGATGGACGGCCAGATCGGAGTCATCCGGCGGGCGCTGGACGAGGCCGGCCACCTGGACGTGGGCATCCTCGCCTACACCGCCAAGTACGCCTCGGCCTTCTTCGGCCCCTTCCGCGAGGCCGTCGGCTCCTCGCTCAAGGGCGACCGCAAGAGCTACCAGCAGGACCCGGCCAACGCCCGAGAGGCGCTGCGCGAGCTGGAGCAGGACCTCGCCGAGGGCGCCGACCTGGTGATGGTCAAGCCGGCCATGGCCTACCTGGACATCCTGCGCCAGGTCGCCGACGCCTCCCCGGTGCCGGTGTCCGCGTACCAGGTGTCCGGCGAGTACGCGATGGTCGAGGCGGCCGCGGCGAACGGCTGGGTCGACCGGGAGCGGATGATCATGGAGACGCTCACCTCGATCCGCCGGGCCGGCGCCCAGCAGATCCTCACCTACTGGGCCGTAGAGGCCGCGGCGATGCTGGACTAGTCGCTCCTGGACGACTGCTCCTGAGCAGCCGGAAGGCCGGGCCGCCCCTGCGGGGGAGCGGCCCGGCCTTCGGTGTCCTACTGCCAGCCCTTGATGTGGGCGAAGCCCGCGCCGCCGCCGACGATGTCGGTGGAGGTGGCGGCGATGCCACCGAAACCGCCCGCGGCGGTGTCCGTGGTGTGGGCGAAGCCGAAGCCCTCGGCGGCCAGGAACGGCTGGTCGGCGGAGGCGGCGAACTCGCCGCCGCCGACCGCACCGACGTGGGCGAAGGCCGGGGTGGCGGCACCGGCGAGCGCCAGCGCGACGGTGGCGGTCAGCGCGGCCTTGGCCAGCATGCTCTTCATGGGTTCTGCCCTCTCTCTGGGAGCGCCCGCGCGGGCGCTCTGACACGTGATCACATCCGGTCGCGCGACCCGGCGCCCCAGGCACCGGACCGTCGGACCGGTCACCCGGCCGGGCCGCCCGGTGGCGGTCGGCCGGACACCTCGTCCGCCAAGCCCGGAGGGCCCGGGGAGACCTTCCTCCCCGGGCCCTCCGTCCGTGCCGTGCCCCTTGGTCAGCCGATCAGGTGCGAGACACCCGCGTCGCCCGAGGACTGGGTGTTCTGGCCGACGTTGCAGATCTGCTTCGGGGTGCTGTTCAGGATCGGAACCTCGACCGGAACCGCGACGCCGACCACGGCGACGGCGATGTTGTGGACCTCCGGCAGGCAGATGTTCGCGTTGTCCAGGGTGTGGAAGTTCGGGCTGCCGTTGCCGTGGGTGCCGGTCTGGTTGGTGCCGCCGTTGCCCTGGACGGAGGTGGCGGCGCCGTCCGAGTCGACGATGGCGGAGGCCGAGCCGGCGGACATCGCGATGGCGGCGGCGGCCAGACCGGCGGCGGCGAGGGACTTCTTGATCATTTCCGGGTTTCCTCTCGGGGGTGAATCGGGGAGCGATTCGAAGGTGTATCAGGGGTGGTGCAAGGGGGCTGAACGGAGCGTCAGCCGATCAGGTGGGACACGCCCGCGTCACCGTGGCTCTGGGTGCCCTGGCCCTGGGTGCAGTACTGCTTGCCACCGCTGTTGGCGATCGGGACCTCGACCGGAACGGCCACGCCGAGCACGCCGACGGCGATGTTGTGGATCTCGGGGAGGCAGACGTTCGCGTTGTCCAGGAAGTGGAAGTTCGGGCTGTTGTTCCCGACCGTCCCGGTGAAGTTGGTGCCGCCGTTGCCCTCGATGGAGGCTGCGGCGCCGTCCGCGTCACCGATCGCGGAAGCAGGCGCGGCGGCGGCGGCCAGCGCGGCGACGGCCAGGCCGGCGGCGGCGAAGGACTTCTGGATCATGGGGAGATCCCTCTCTGAAATGCTCTTGGATTCCTTGCGTACAACGCGTACAACGCTCAGACCCGGTCTGCAGTCACTGACGTCCAGATCAAAGAATGACGGCACGGAAGGTTACGGGGATTTTTGAAAAGAGTCCGGGAGGCGCGACGGTCGACGGTTTCCGGTCGGATTATTAGGCCGAACCGGTTAACCGCCGCAATCCGAACTCCCGCTCACTCGTTGAGGCAGATTGCTTTCCGGCTGCGCCCGCGCAGCCCTTCCCCAGTGATCCCCAGTGTGATCCCCAGTACGGACAGCAGAACGGTGAAAAGCATGAAGTTCTCCAAGCGGGCCGGCGCGATGCTGCTGGCGGTCGGTGCGGGCGTGCTCGCCTCCCAGGGAGCGGCCTCCGCGGCCCCCGTCGGCCCCGAACAGGTCGGGGCCCTGGAGGACGCGCTGGCCACCCAGCAGGTCCCGGCGGAGATCCCGCTCACCCCGCTGGGCAGCCGGCTCTCCGCCGGCATCCCGACCTCGCTGGTGATGCCGGCGGCGCCCGGCCGGACCACCAGCACCAGCAGCGAGCTGATCCCGGAGCGGATCGTCCCCCAGCTGAGCACCGGCAAGGTCGGCCCGAGCGCCAAGGCCGAGCTGCCGCTCCCGCTGGTCGACCAGGGCGCCGACCTCGGCGGCGTGCTGCTGGACGCCCCGGCCTCGCCGCTGCACGCCGACACCCCCGGCGTCAGCCTCGGCAAGCCGCTCTCGCTCGCCCAGGACGGCGCCGGCCAGCTGGCCGACGGCCGGCTCAAGGTGGGCGAGGTCGACCCGCGGCTGCTCACCGGCACCGTGCAGGCCGTCCCCGGGGCCAGTGCCAGCCTGGGCGGCGAGGACCACCGGCTCTCCGTCACCGACAAGGTGGACGACCTGGCCTCGACCACCGCCGCGACCGCCACCCAGGTGGTGGGGCAGACCGGCCTGGCCGACCCGGCGGGCACCACGGCGACCGCCACCGGTGTGCTGCAGCAGTCCGGGCTGACCGACCTGACCCGGCTCTGACCCGGTGCTGACTCGCTGCTGACCCGGCGCTGAGGCCGTCGCCGGACCGGCGACGGACACGGCAGGAGCCCGGCACCCCCGCCGCACGGACGGGGTGCCGGGCTCCGGTGCGTCCCGGACGCTCAGCCCGGCAGGACGCCGCTCAGTCCGCCGACCAGCGGGAGGTCCTTGACGCCGCCGCCGTTGCTCAGCGGGCCGGTCAGCGTCCCGGTGCCGACCGCGGGCAGGCCCTGGTCCGGCTGGAGGGCCGCGCCGTTGTTGAGGAAGTCGGCCGAGGACTTCGCCCACGGGTCCAGCCGCAGGCTCTTGATCGGCGCGACGCCGTAGCCGAGGCCGGTCGTCGTCCCGTTCAGGGCCTGGCCGACGTCGGTCTTGGCCAGCGTGGCCGGGCCGGCCGGGGCCTCGCCCGGCGCGGTGGCGGCCTGCGCCGAACCGGCGCCGAGCAGCACCGCGGCACCCACGGCGGCGGCCAGGGCGGCCCCGCTCTGCTTCGAAACCATGTGGATCACCCTTCGGTGGATCGGGGGTCCCGGACGGGCGTCCGGGTACGCCGAACTGCCCCCCGGCCGACTGGTCGGGGGGCAGGACGGCCGGAACGCGTGCCGATCGGGGATCAGCAGTCGTCCGCGGGCTGCGGGTGGGCTTCCGCGTTGACACAGGTGTTGCCGAACGCCGGGTTCAGCAGACCGATGACGTTGATGCTGTTGCCGCACAGGTTGACCGGGATGTGCACCGGAACCTGGATCTGGTTGCCGGAGACGACACCGGGGGAGCCGGCGGCGACGCCCTCGGCGCCCGCGCTGGCGGCGGCGGAGCCCGCCGCGCCCAGCACCAGGCCGGCAGCGGCGGCGGAGAGGACGGCGGCCTTCTTCACGTTCTGCATGGGGGTTGATCTCCTCGATCACACACGGGTGGAGCGTGCCGCGCCCCGGCGCTGCGGGGCGCGGCACGGGCTCGGTGAATCAGCTGTCGCCGGTGCGGCGACCGCGGGTTCAGCCGGCGTTGACGCAGGTGTTGCCGAACGCCGGGTTCAGCAGGCCGATGACGTTGATGCTGTTGCCGCACAGGTTGATCGGGATGTGGATCGGGACCTGGAGCTGGTTGCCGGAGAGCACGCCGGGGGAGCCGGCGGCGACGCCCTCGGCACCCGAGCTGGCGAACGCGCCGCCGGCCGCACCGAGCACCAGGCCGCTGGCGGCCAGGGACAGGACGGCGGCCTTCTTGAGGTTGCGCATGTCTTTCCTTCGATTTCTGCCCGACGGAACGGAAAAGTCGGGGGCCGGGCGAGCGGGAAATGCTCGCCCGATGGCTACGGGGATTGCCGTGATTGTCACTCGGGCGGCGCACACCGGCGTGTTCCGCCCATGGCGCGGGCGTGGACGCAGCCGCCGTTTTGCAGCGCCTCTCGAAATCTCTCCCGCACGGCCGGGAAAGGCTTCGGACAAAGGCGCGACCAGGTGGAATTCCCGATCAGACGTTCCGGCGGGGGTTGCCGGACGCCGCGTTCTGGAGGCCCGCCGTACCGATCGGGCCGCCGGTGGCCGCAGCGCCGACGATGGCGTGGGCGTGCTTGCGCACGGGCGGACTCGATTCGTGTGCGGGGGCCGATGGATCGGGTTCCGTGAGGGAGAACGAGGGACCGGGCGGGGGGAAACGGTCCGGCCGAAGTCGATCACCCGAATGCCGGTCGGGGGCTCCGTTGCTCCGGACGGGTGACACTGCGCGCACCGTCGCAACCGCTCCGGACGGGTGTCGTTCTTGATGTCGCACTCCCCGTGCATCTCTGTTTGAACAGTCAGGAGGCTCGCATGAGCATCAAGAAGACCGCCGCCGTCGGCGCGGCCGTGGTGGGCATCGTGGCCGCCGGCGCCGGCACCGCCATGGCCAGCTCCGGCGCCGAAGGCGTCGCCGCCGGTTCCCCCGGTGTCATCTCGGGCAACCAGATCCAGGTTCCGGTGCACGTGCCGGTCAACCTGTGCGGCAACACCATCGACATCGTCGGCCTGCTGAACCCGGCGTTCGGAAACCACTGCGCCAACGTGGGCTGAGCCCGTAACCCGGTTCGGCCGGGGTGAGCCGCCGTTCCGTGCTTCCCTCCTGGGGCGCGGGGCGGCGGCTCTTCGCATGCCCGGGCCCGGGGGCGTCGGTGCGCGTCCCGGTGTCCGTCCTGGCGCCCGCCCGGGAATTCGACCCCCCGTCAGTTCCCGTCGTTGTCACAAGCCTTGTTGCGTTACTTGTCAGTACCTAGAATGCGAGACCTGCTCACCTTTCAGCTCCCTTCTTGCACCGCCCCGCTCCTCTTGCACCGCGCCGCTCGGCGCCCCCGCCCGGGCGGCCCCCACCCCCCCCCGCAAGGAGTCGCGTGTGATCAGGTCCCGACTGTCGGCGCTGCTGGCCACCGGCGCCCTCGTCGCCACCCTCGGCCTGGCCGGCGCCCCCGCCGCCCTCGCCGATTCCGCCCCGAACCCGGCCCCGGCGCCCGGCGCCGCCAAACCGGCCGCGGTCGTCGCCCTCGGCGACAGCGCCATCTCCGGGGAGGGCGCCGGCACCGACACCAACGACGGCTACTTCCCGGAGACCGACAGCCCCACCAACTACTGCCACCGGCACCCCAAGTCGGAGATCTTCGTCACCGACATCCCCGGGGTCACCCCGATCGACCTCGCCTGCTCCGGCGCCCAGACCGGGGACCTGGTCAGTGACCCGGAGCTGGCGAAGATCACCGGCCCGGGCAGCGGCGACTTCGGCGAGCCCAAGCAGGACGTCAAGCTCGCCGACGCGGCCTCCCGGTACGACGTCAAGCTGGTCGTGGTGACGATCGGCGCCAACGACGACTTCGACTTCAGCGGCGTCATGCTGCAGTGCCTGGCGCAGTACTTCCCGGTCCCCAAGAGCCAGGGCTGCCGCGACACCATCGGCAGCGACGAGATCCGCCGCCGGGCCAAGGGAGTCCAGCCCAAGGTCGTCGCGGCGCTCCGGAACATCCGGCAGACCATGCGCAAGGCCGGCTACGCCGACTCCTCGTACCAGCTGGTCTACCAGTCGTACTTCAACCCGATCACCCCGGACATCCGGCGCAACGACTACCTCGGCAAGGTCGCCGACGGCTGCCCGGCCTTCCCCGAGGATCTCGCCTGGGGCCACAACTGGGTGGTGCCGACCTTCAGCGACGCGCTGCGCGGCGCGGCCGAGCAGGTGCCCGGCGTCCGGTACCTGGACCAGCGGCGGGTCGCCTTCGGGCACGAGGTCTGCGCGGAGTGGACCAGTTCCCCGTACGAGTACAGCAACGGGGACGTCATCAACCTCTCCGAGTGGGTGCGCAACGGCTGCGACTCGCAGATCGGCATCCCCGGGCTGTGCATGAATATGGTCCGCCAGTCGTACCACCTGCGGGTGGCGGGCTACCGCGGTGAGGGCGTCTGCCTCGGCCAGTTCTACGCCCGGCCCGAGCTGGCGCAGGCCTACTGCACGCTCAACCAGCGGAACACCACGTCGATCCAGCCGCTCACCCCGGGCAAGCCCTTCGGTGACGTCCCGGAGGACGGCGCCTGGTACCAGCTGACCAACGCCGCCACCGGCAACGTCCTGGACATCACCGGCGGCGGCACCTACGGCGACTCCACCGACGGACGGCCCGCCATCAGCTACCCGGCCGGCGGCAGCCTCAACCAGTCGTTCGTCCTGGAGGCCAAGGCGGGCGGCAGCTACGAGCTCGACTTCAGCGGCAACCGCGACATGTGCCTGGACGCCAACGCCGCCTCCACCGCCCCCGGCACCCGGATCCAGCAGTGGCGCTGCAACGGCGGCGGCAACCAGCACTGGGTGTTCACGCCGGCCGGCGACGGCCGCTACAAGATCGCCGACTCCCAGGACCAGGGCAAGGTCCTGTCCGCCGGCGGCTCCCTCGACGCCAAGGGCAACCCCTACGTCCAGCTCGCCGCCGACACCGGCGCGGCCGACCAGCTCTGGCAGCTCACCAAGTTCGGCATCGTCTACGTCAAGGGCTGACCACTCCCGACCCCGCACCACACTCCCGACCCCGCACCACACTCCCGACCCCGCACCACGCCCAGGCCGTCGCCGCCCCCGACCGGGCGGCGACGGCCGCGTCCGCCGGGTACGTGGTCCCGGGCGTGTGTGCGGCCCGGATCGAGCGCTTCGGCGTGGTGTTCGGCACGGGTGGCGTGGTGCTGGGAGGGGGTCCGGGGGCGTCAGGGGTTTTCGTACCGGGAGCGTGCCGTAGGCTCTCGGGAAAATCGTTGCGCCGGAGCCGCGCGGACCACGGGCGGGGCGGGAGTACCCAGAGCAGATGAGCACGGCATCGAGCACCGAGTCGGCCGGCACCGAGCCCGGGGCACCCGCCGCGGTGGACGCGGAGCAGCCCGAGGAGCGGTCCGAGGAGCGGACGGCGGGCCGGGCGCCCGGGCGGTTCGGGGCACTGGTGGACCGCTTCGCGCCCGCGCTGGGCGCGTACGCGGTGGTCAAGGCCACCGGCCTGACCGTCTTCATGCTGCTGCTCTCGCACACCGGGGACTACCTCAAGAAGCAGCCGGGCCGCGGCGGCGGCGCCAACGCCTGGGACGTGCTGGGCACCTGGGACGGCGTCTGGTACCAGCGGATCGCCGAGAACGGGTACGACCCGCAGCTGATCCCGCTGCACGGCTTCCCGCTGGCCACGTACTACGAGAACTCGGCGGCGTTCTTCCCGCTCTACCCGTGGCTGATGCGGCTGGTCGGCGCGGTCACCGGGCTCGGCCCGTACGGCTCCGGGATCGTGGTGTCGGTGCTCGCCTCGCTGGTCGCGGCGGCCGGGATCTTCGCGATCGCGGAGCGGCTGGGCGGTTTCCGGGCGGGCGTCACGGCCGCGGTGATCTGGGGTCTGTTCCCGGGTTCCGGGGTGGAGTGGGCGGTCTACTCGGATTCGTTGTTCGTCGCGCTGTCCGCCTGGGCCTGCTACTGCGTGATGACCCGCCGCTGGCTGTCCGCCGGTGTGCTGGCGCTGGTGGCGGGCCTGAACCGGCCGACCGCCGCCGCGCTGATCGCCGCCGTGTCGATCGCCGCGCTGGTCGCGCTGGTCCGCCGCACCGACGGGGTGGCCCGGCCGCTGACCGCGATGCTGATCACCCCCTGGGGGCTGATCGGCTACGTCGCCTGGGTCGGCTGGCGGATGGGCGACTGGGGCGGCTACTTCAAGCTCCAGCGCGGCGCGTGGAACCGCTACTTCGACGGCGGCGCCTCCACCCTCCGGTCGTTCATGGACGTGATCACCGGTCACTGGGACTTCTGGCAGTCCAACCCCGTCCCGGACCTGATCGCCATCGCCCTGCTGATCGCCCTGCCCGGGCTGCTGGTGCTGCTGTGGCGGGCCAGGCCGCCGCTGGTCCTGTGGGTCTACACGGCGCTCACCATCGCCACCGCGCTCAGCAGCAACCAGATCTTCGGCAACATCTCGCGCTACCTGCTGCCGGCCTTCCCGCTCTGCATCGGCCTGGCGTTCGCGCTGCGCCGGGTGCGGCTGTCCTCGCTGGTGGGGCTGCTCGCGATGCCCGCCGTGGCGGCGGGCTGGTACGCGGGCTATGCGCTGTTCGAGTTGGGCATCCCGTAGACCCGGTGTTGGTTGGCAACGGGATCATCCGGCAGCAGACGGGCCGTTGCTAACCTCGGACGTATGACGACGACCCCGCCCGTGCGCCGGATCCGCGACATCTCCGGACTGATGGACCACGCGAGCCACGTCCTGGCGACCCGGATGTCGGCCGCCTTCACCGAGCTCGGGATCACCCCGCGCGCGTACTGCGTGCTGTTCCACGCGCAGGAGGCCGAGCGCACCCAGATCCAGCTGGCCGAGCTGGCGGACCTGGACAAGACCACGATGGTGGTCACCGTCGACGAGCTGGAGAAGGCGGGCCTGGCCGAGCGCCGCCCGTCCGCGACGGACCGCCGGGCGCGGATCATCTCGGTCACCCCGGCGGGCGAGCGCGCCGTCGTGCAGGGCACCGAGATCGCCGACCGGGTGCACCAGGAGCTGCTGGAGTCGCTGCCGCAGCCCGAGCGCGAGGTGTTCGTCTCGGCCCTGACGCACCTGGTGGACGGCCATCTCGCCGAGCCGGTGGAGAGTGAACGCACCGTACGCCGTGCCCGTCGGCCCCGGGGCCAGTTCTGATCCGAGATAGATAGTCCCGAACAAAACAATCTGATAGCGTCCTACCCGGTACTCGACGAACCGGGAGAACCGCCATGACCACGCACGCCCCGGCCGCGACCGACGCGGCCCGCACGGCCCCCGCCCGCTCCCGCACGCTCGCCCTCGCGGTGCTCTGCGCGGGCATGCTGATGATCGTCCTGGACGGCTCGATCGTCACCGTGGCGCTGCCCGCGATCCAGGACGACCTGCACTTCTCGCCCGCCGGCCTGACCTGGACGGTCAACGCCTACCTGATCGCCTTCGGCGGCCTGCTCCTGCTGGCCGGCCGGCTCGGCGACCTGATCGGCCGCAAGCGACTGTTCGTCGCCGGGCTCGCCGTCTTCACCGCCGCCTCGCTGCTCTGCGCCCTCGCCACCGGGCAGGGGATGCTGATCGCCGCCCGCTTCCTCCAGGGTGTCGGCGGCGCGCTGGCCTCCTCGGTCAGCCTCGGCATGATCGTCACGCTCTTCCCCGAACCGCGCGAACGCGGCCGCGCGATCGGCGCGTTCAGCTTCGTCGGCGCGGCCGGCGCCTCGATCGGCCAGGTCCTCGGCGGGGTGCTCACCGAGGCCCTCGACTGGCACTGGATCTTCCTGATCAACCTGCCGCTCGGCCTCGCCGCCGCCCTGCTCGCGATCCGGGTGCTGGAGAACGACCGCGGCCCCGGCCTGCGGGGCGGCGCCGACGCCCTCGGCGCCGCGCTGATCACCGCCGCCCTGATGCTCGGCATCTACACCATCGTCGGCACCGGCGAGCACGGCTGGGCCTCCGCCCGCACCCTCGGCCTCGGCGCGCTCTCGCTCGCCCTGCTGGCCGGCTTCCTGCTCCGCCAGGCCCGGGCCGCCCAACCCCTGCTCCCGCTGCGGATGTTCCGCTCGCGCAACGTCTCCGGCGCCAACCTGGTGCAGGTCCTGACCATCTCCGGGATGTTCGGCTTCCAGATCATCGTCGCGCTCTACATGCAGCAGGTCCTCGGCTACGGCGCGGCCGCCACCGGCCTGGCGATGCTGCCGGCGGCGGCCTCCATCGGCGTGGTGTCGCTGCTGCTCTCCGCCCGGCTGAGCGCCCGGTTCGGCGAGCGTGCCGTGCTGCTCGCGGGCCTCGCCCTGCTGACCGCAGCGCTCGGCCTGCTGGTCCGGCTGCCCGCCGACGCCGACTACGTCGTCCACCTGCTGCCGACGATGCTGCTCATCTCCGGCGGCGGCCTGGTGCTCTCCGCGCTCGCCGTCCTCGGCATGTCGGGCGCCGGGCCGGAGGACGCGGGCACCGCCTCGGGCCTGTTCAACACCACCCAGCAGGTCGGCGGCGCGCTCGGGGTCGCGGTCCTCAGCACCCTCGCGGGCGGCCGGACCGCCGCCCTGGCCGCGTCCGGGCACTCCGCGGCGGACGCCCTGACCGGCGGCTTCCGGCTCGCCTTCGCGGTGGCCGCCGGCCTGCTCGCCGTGGCCCTGGTCCTGGCCGCCACCGTCCTGCGGCCGACCGGGCAGCAGTCCTGACGGGCAGTCAAACCAGCTCACCCCGGCCCGCGTTCGGCGGAGTCCGGGGTGGAGTGGCGAGCGGTGACGTCGTGAAGTCGTGAAGCGGTAAGGCGGTGAAGTCGTGAAGCGGTGAAGCGCTACGGCCAGACCAGGCAGTACAGCTGGTGCCCGGCCTCGTGCAGCCGGTTGGCGAAGTCCTGCCACTCGTGCAGCATGCTGTAGATCACGAAGGCGTCCCGCGGACCGCGCCGGTCCGGGACGGTCGACCAGATGAAGGCGGCGGCGCCGAGCTCGGTCTCGTCGGCCTTGCGCAGCGGCTCGACGACGTTGTGGGGGAGCTGGACGACGGCGTAGTCCGGGTGCAGCACGACGAGTTCCAGCGGCGGCACCTGGTGCAGCGGGACGCCCTGGATGCCGGTGAGGACCATGGCGCTCATGGTCTCCGGCTTGATCTTGGTGGAGAGGTGGCCGTTGGGGGAGCCGCTGGTCTCCATCAGGTCGCCGAGCCGCCCCAGCGAGCCGAGCTCGCCGGCGTCCAGGCCGAGCCCGCCCGGGCCGAGGGCGGTGGGGACTCTGGCGGCGGTCGCGCGGTCGGGGGCTCCGAAGTACTTGTACGTCACCCCCACGCGTCCCTCACCCCGCCTCTCGCCGCCGCGGCGGCCACGACCCGTACCCGCTCCCGTACCCCCGCGTGCGGTTTCGGCCGGTCGGCGGGAGCCCCCCGCCTCGTCGTAGCCGTCCTGCGCCTCGGACACTCGGACCATCCTCACCGGAATTCGCCGGAATCGACAGACCCCCGCACGTCCGGCGTCCCTCCGGACGTGCTCCTTACCCGTCATGCGCCGCCGTACCCACTCGCGGTACGCGGCAGTCCTACCCACACCCCTGCACACATCCGGAGCGCTCGCGCACCCTGTGTGTCCACAGTCTGACTGGTCCGTCCCGGGGAGCGGTCAGCGGCCCCTCCGGTACGGACTGTACGGACAACCGTACAGACAACGGTGCCCGGATCATCGTTCCAGATGATCGGGTCCGACATGCAGAGCGCAAGGACACGATTTGAGACCATGTCTTTTGTGAGCTACCCCTACGAAGCCCCCCAGTCCCAGTCGCTGTTCGACCGCGCCTCCGTGGTGACGCCCGGCGGCGTCAACTCCCCGGTGCGAGCCTTCCGCGCGGTCGGCGGCACGCCGCGCTTCATGGTGTCCGGCACCGGCCCCTACCTCACCGACGCCGACGGCCGCGAGTACGTCGACCTGGTGTGCTCGTGGGGTCCGATGATCCTCGGGCACGCGCACCCCTCGGTGATCGACGCCGTCCAGCGGGCGGTCGTCCACGGCACCTCCTTCGGCACGCCCGGGCAGGGCGAGGTCGAGCTGGCCGAGGAGATCGTCGCCCGGGTCGCCCCGGTCGAGCAGGTCCGCCTGGTCTCCTCGGGCACCGAGGCCACCATGTCCGCGATCCGGCTGGCCCGCGGCTTCACCGGCCGGGCGAAGGTCGTGAAGTTCGCCGGGTGCTACCACGGTCACGTGGACGCCCTGCTGGCCGCCGCCGGTTCCGGTGTGGCCACCTTCGGGCTGCCGGACACCCCGGGCGTCACCGGCGCCCAGGCCGGCGACACCATCGTGCTGCCGTACAACGACCTGGCCGCCGTCGAGCAGGCCTTCGCGGCCCACCCGGGCGAGATCGCCTGCGTGATCACCGAGGCCTCGCCCGGCAACATGGGCGTCGTCCCGCCGCTGCCCGGCTTCAACGCGGGCCTGGCCCGGCTCTGCCAGGAGAACGGCGCGCTGTTCGTCTCCGACGAGGTGATGACCGGCTTCCGCGTGTCCAAGGCCGGCTGGTACGGGCTGGAGGCCGCGAACGAGGGCTGGGCGCCGGACCTGCTCACCTTCGGCAAGGTCATGGGCGGCGGCTTCCCGGCCGCGGCCTTCGGCGGCCGCGCCGACGTGATGGCGCACCTGGCCCCGGCCGGCCCGGTCTACCAGGCGGGCACCCTGTCCGGGAACCCGATCGCCACCGCGGCCGGCCTGGCCCAGCTGCGCGGCTGCACCGACGAGGTGTACGCGACGGTGGACAAGGTCTCCGCCGAGATCTCCGGCCTGGTCTCTGCGGCGCTGGCCAAGGAGGGCGTGGCGCACCGGATGCAGACCGCCGGGAACATGTTCTCGGTGTTCTTCACCGAGGCCGCCGTCACCAACTACGACGAGGCCAAGACCCAGGAGGCGTACCGTTTCACCGCCTTCTTCCACGCGATGCTGGCCGAGGGCGTCTACCTGCCGCCGTCCGCCTTCGAGTCCTGGTTCGTCTCGGCGGCCCACGACGAGCGGGCGATCGAGCGGATCGCGGCCGCCCTGCCGGCCGCCGCGCGCGCCGCTGCCGCCGCCACGGCCTGACCGCCGGACAGGCCCAGCCCACCCCGAGCCCCAGGAGCAGTTGAGAAGTGAGCGCCAAAGAGATCACCGTCGTCCACGTGATGCGGCACGGCGAGGTGCACAACCCGGAGGGCGTCCTCTACGGCCGCCTGCCGGACTACCACCTGTCCGAGCTGGGCCGGCAGATGGCCGACCGGGTGGCCGAGGACCTGGCCGGCCGGGACATCACGCACGTGGTGGCCTCGCCGCTGGAGCGGGCCCAGGAGACCGCCGAGCCGATCGCCAAGGCGCACAGCCTGGACGTCGCGGCGGACGCGCGGCTGATCGAGGCGGAGAACGTCTTCGAGGGCAAGACCTTCGGGGTCGGCGACGGCTCGCTGCGCAACCCGGGCTACTGGAAGTACCTGACCAACCCGTTCAAGCCGTCCTGGGGCGAGCCGTACCTCGACCAGGTGGTGCGGATGATGGGCGCGCTCGGCGCCGCCCGGGACGCGGCGCGCGGGCACGAGGCGGTCTGCGTCAGCCACCAGCTGCCGATCTGGATCCTCCGCTCCTTCGTCGAGCGCCGCCGGCTCTGGCACGACCCGCGCAAGCGGCAGTGCTCGCTGGCCTCGCTGACCAGCTTCACCTTCGAGGACGACCGGATCGTCTCGGTCGGCTACCGCGAGCCGGCCCGCGACCTGCTGCCCGCGCACCTGGTGGGCAAGGGCCGCAAGGGTGACAAGCCGGTGGGCAAGAGCTTCGGCGCCTAGCCGTCCGCGAGGCGCCCCGGCGCCCTGCCGTACGGGTGTGCGAGCGCTGTCACGCGCCCGCGCGCACGGCGCGTAAGCGGTACGTAAGTATGACTTCGGGTCACCTGGCGAACGCCGGGTGGCCCGATTTCGTCGCAGGTCAGGGGCGGTGCGACACGTAAGGCAGGACCCCCCGGAACCTGCCCGGAACTCCATGCGAAACTTTTCACATGTCTGCCATGGCGCGCCCCCGTCCCCGTGTCGCCGCAGCCGCTGCCGCCACCGCCGCCGCCGCTGCGCTCGCCCTCACCGGATGCTCCTCCGCGGGCTCCTCGGGCAGCGGCGAGGGCCAGGTCGGCTTCGTCACGGTCAAGGGCACCAACCTCTCCAAGGCGACCGCCGGCGACCGCGGGGCCGCCCCGGAGATCGAGGGGGAGACCCTGGAGGGCGGGCAGGCCAAGCTCTCGGACTACCGGGGCCAGGTCGTGGTGCTGAACGTCTGGGGTTCCTGGTGCGGTCCGTGCCGGGCCGAGGCGAAGAGCCTCCAGGCCGTCGCCGACAAGTACAAGGACCAGGGCGTCCGGTTCCTCGGCATCAACACCCGGGACACCGAGAAGGGCAACGCCGTCCGCTTCGAGCAGGAGCAGGGCGTCACCTACCCGAGCATCTTCGACCCGGCCGGCACCCAGCTCCTCAAGTTCCCCAAGGGCAGCCTCAACCCGCAGTCCATCCCGACCACCCTGATCGTCGACCGCGACGGCAAGCTCGCCGCGCGCGCCGTCGGCGGCACGACCCAGGACGCGCTGGAGTCGATCCTCCAGCCGGTGGTCGCGGAGCAGAAGCAGTGAGCCTGCCGCCCCTGCACCCGGTCGGACTCCAACTGGCCGACACCACCTCGACCGTCCAGAGCGGCGCGCTGCTGGTCGCCGCCCCGGTCGCGCTGCTGGCGGGCCTGGCGTCGTTCTTCTCGCCCTGCGTGCTGCCGCTGGTCCCCGGCTACCTGTCGTACGTGACCGGCTTCTCCGCCGCCGACCTCGCGGACGCCCGCGGCACCCGGCGCGGCCGGATGCTGCTCGGCGTGGTGCTGTTCATCCTCGGCTTCACCGCGGTCTTCGTCTCCACCGGCGCGCTGTTCGGCTACTTCGGCCAGGAGCTCCAGGACTACAAGCGGACCATCAACATCGTGCTGGGCTCGCTCACCGTCCTGATGGGCCTCGCCTTCATGGGCCTGGTGCCCGGGCTGAGCATGCGCGAGGTCCGCTCGCACCGCCGCCCGGCGGTCGGCCTGCTGGGCGCCCCGATGCTCGGGGTGGTCTTCGGCGTCGGCTGGACGCCCTGCATGGGCCCGACCCTGACCGCCGTGCAGAACCTGGCGCTCAACCAGGCCGACGCCCAGCGTGGCGCACTGCTGACGACCTTCTACTGCCTGGGCCTCGGCGTACCGTTCATCCTGGCCGCGGTGGCCTTCCGCCGGGCGCTGGGCGCCTTCGGGTGGGTCAAGCAGCACTACCCGCTCGTGATGCGGATCGGCGGCGGCATGCTCGTCGCCGTCGGTCTGCTGCTCGTCACCGGGGCCTGGGACTCCATGATGAGCCAGCTGCAGTCCTGGACCGCCGACTTCCGGATCGGAATCTGACCGTGAGCAACACCACGACCGAGACCGAGCAGCCCCCGGCGCCGGACGAGACTGCCGCCGAGCGGCTCAGCACCGCGCCGGTCGAGTCCGACGGCCCGACCGGCATAGGGGCGTTCGGCTGGGCGCGCTGGATGTGGCGCCAGCTGACCTCGATGCGGGTCGCCCTGATCCTGCTCTTCCTGCTCTCGCTGGCCGCCATCCCGGGCTCGCTGATCCCGCAGTACCAGAACGGCCAGGGCCAGCTGAAGGTCGAGGCCTGGAAGGCGCGGCACGGCACCGTCGCGCCGATCTACGAGAAGCTCCAGCTGTTCGACGTCTACAGCTCGATCTGGTTCTCCGCGATCTACATCCTGCTGTTCGTCTCGCTGGCCGGCTGCATCGTCCCGCGCACCTGGCAGTTCGTCGGCGTGCTGCGCTCCCAGCCGCCCGCCGCGCCGCGCAACCTGACCCGGATGCCGGTGCACGCCGTCTGGCGCACCGGGGCCGACGCCGACACGGTGAACGCCGCCGCCCACCGGCTGCTGCGCAAGCGCGGCTTCCGCGCCAACCTGTCCGGCGGCTCGGTCGCCGCCGAGAAGGGCTACCTGCGCGAGGTCGGCAACCTGCTCTTCCACCTGTCGCTGTTCGCGCTGCTCGGCGGCTTCGCCTGGGCCAGCCTGGCCTCGGGCACCGGCGGCAAGCTGATGGTCGAGGGCGAGGGCTACTCGAACACCATCACCCAGCTCGACGACTTCAACGGCACCCGGTTCTACGGCAACCAGGACCTCGACCCGTTCTACCTGAAGCTGGACGGCTTCACGTCCAAGTTCCAGACCAAGGGCGACCAGATCGGCGCGGCCCGGCAGTTCACCGCGAACGTCGAGTACTACGCGGGCAGCGACCAGTCGAAGCTGAAGAAGTCCACGATCGAGGTCAACCACCCGCTGGAGATCGGCGGCAGCAAGGTCTACCTGATCGGCCACGGCTACGCCCCGGTGGTCACCGTCCGCAACGACAAGAAGGAGATCGTCTACCAGGGCGCCGTCCCCTTCCTCCCGCAGGACGGCAACCTGACCTCGACCGGCGTCGTCAAGGTCTCCGACTACGGCACCGGCCCGGACGGCAACCGGACCCAGATGGGCTTCTCCGGCTTCTTCCTGCCGACGGCGCCGCTGAGCTTCGAGGGCACCGGCCCGGTCTCGCTGTTCCCCGGCGACGCCGCGCCCGAACTGGTGCTGAACGCCTTCGCGGGCGACCTCGGCACCGACTCCGGCCTGCCGCAGAACATCTACCAGCTCAACACCCGCAAGCTCACCCAGCTGACCCAGGACGGCCAGCCGGCCAAGGCCCGGCTCAAGCCCGGCCAGGGCTGGGACCTCCCCGACGGCTACGGCTCCGTCACCTTCGAGGGCTACAAGCAGTGGGCGAGCTTCAACGTCTCGCACCGCCCCGGCAACGAGATCGCCCTGGCCGGCGCCGTGCTGGCGATCCTCGGCCTGATCGGCTCGCTGTTCATCCAGCGCCGCCGGATCTGGGTGCGGGCGGTCGCCCTGCCGGGCGGCGGCACCCAGGTGGAGCTGGCGGGCCTGGCCCGCAGCGAGTCGGCGAAGATCGCCGAGGAGCTGGCCGAACTCGCGGTGGACCTCCAGGACGACGCCCCCGCCTCGGAGGAGGACGACGACGTTCCCGCCTCGGAGGACGACGCCCCCGCCGGCTCCGGTGACCCCGGGCCCGACCCCGAGCCCGACCCCGAGGGGAAGGAAGCCCACGCCTCCGCCCCCGCCCCCGCCGCATCCGGCGGTCCCGACCCCGAGGCCGAGGCCTCAGCCCCCGCAGTCCCTGCCGACCAGAACTCCAAGGAGTAGACGGTGCAACTCGCCTCGGCGGTCGACCCACAGCTGGCCGACCTCTCCAACAAGCTGATCTATTCGGCGATGGTGGTCTACACGCTCGCCATGTTCGCCCACATGATCGAGTGGACCTTCGGCAGCAGGGGCGCCGTCGCGGTCCGCTCGAAGGAGCAGGCCGGCACCCTCGCCGAGACCGTCGCCACGGTCGAGAAGAAGGCCGCGAAGAAGGTCACCGTCACCGTGGCGGGCGCCGGCGGCGGCACCACCACGCTCACCCGCACCGCGGTCGCGGGCGAGGGCGCGACGGTGGTCACCAGCGGGCGCGCCGCCGAGGAGGAGGACGGTCCGGGCGCGGCCGGCACCAACGAGAAGGCCGACCTGGCCGGCCGGATCGCGGTGTCGTTCACCGTGCTGGCGGTGCTGCTGCACGGCGGCGGGATCGTCGCCCGAGGCCTGTCGGTGTCCCGCTGGCCGTGGGGCAACATGTACGAGTTCTCCTGCGCCTTCGCCTTCGCGATGACGGCCGCCTACCTGGTGCTGCTGGCCGCGCGGAAGAAGGTCCGCTGGCTCGGCCTGCCGGTCGTCGTCGCGGTGCTGCTGACCCTCGGCATCGCCACCACCACGCTGTACACCGACTCCGAGCAGCTCGTCCCGGCCCTGCACTCGCCGTGGCTGGCGATCCACGTCTCCACCGCGATCTTCTGCGGCGGCGCGTTCTACGCGGCGTTCATCGCCACGCTGCTGTACCTCGGCAAGGACTCCTTCGAGAAGCGCACGGCGGCCGGCCTGACCACCGGGCCGCTGGGCACCTCGGCCTCGATCTGGCGCCGCCTGCCCGCCGCGTCGACCTTCGACAAGCTGTCCTACCGGATCAACGCCCTGGTCTTCCCGCTCTGGACCTTCACCATCATCGCGGGCGCGATCTGGGCCGAGGCCGCCTGGGGCAAGTACTGGGAGTGGGACCCGAAGGAGACCTGGTCGTTCATCACCTGGGTCGCCTACGCCTGCTACCTGCACGCCCGGGCGACGGCCGGCTGGAAGGGCCGCAAGGCCGCGTACCTGGCGCTGGCGGCCTTCGCCTGCTGGCTCTTCAACTACTACGGCGTGAACATCTTCGTCACCGGCAAGCACTCGTACGCGGGGATCTGACCGGGGCACAACCACCCACCGGCCCGGCTTTCCACACGAGGTGGCCGGGCCGAGGTGCGACAGGGGTAGTTCGTGCCGGCCGTCCCGTGCCGGCACGGGGAGCAACGAGGAGGAAATCGCGCAATGGAGTGCGACGAGGTCATGCTGACCGTCCGAATCACCGCCGCCGAGCGCATGCTGCTCCGCCGGCTCGCCCAGGGACACCGGAGCGACGTGTCCGAGGTGGTGGCGGACGCCCTACTGGACATCATCCCCACGCTCAGCGCCCCGGGGGACGCCTACCGGCTGCTGGGCGCGTTCGCGACGCCGGCGCCGTGCGCCCTGACGGTCTGGCTGCCGACCGCGCTGGCCGACCTGCTGGTGCCCGGCGCGGCCCGGATCGCGCAGATCACCGAGGTCCGGGTCGAGTCGGCCAGTGCCGCCCTGGGCGCGGCGCTGCGGCTGTGGCTGGCGCAGGACCCGGTCCGGCTGGCGACCAACCTCAGCGTGATGCACGCCGGGCGGCCGGCCTCGGCCCTGGTGGCCGCCTGACGGCCCCGGCCGGTGTCAGCTGGCCAGCGGCAGCCGGGCGCCGCGCAGGCCCGGCGCGGTGGGGCGGCCGTCGAGGGCGTCCCGCCGGGCCGGCACCGTCGGGCCCTCGGCGGGCCCGTCGGACGGTTCGGTGAGCAGCCGGCACTCGGCGGCCGTCCGTCCGTCCTGGATCAGCTGGACCCGTACGGGCAGCCGGCGGCCGTCCGCGGCCGGCTCGGGGACGGCCCGGACGAAGCAGGGCCGGTCCAGCTCGATGTAGTGGTCGAAGGAGGTCACCAGCTCGACCGGTACCACCGGCTCGGGGTGGCGCAGCCGCTGGGCGGCCTGCCGGGCGGCCTCCAGCACCAGCATCCCGGGCACGTGGTCCAGCTCGTGGTCGAACAGCACCGGGTGTGCGGCGTCGGCGCGCAGCAGCCAGGTGTCCGGCCGCAGGGTCGGGCTGAGCACCACGTCGGCGGACTGCGCCCGGCCGACGAGTTCGGGCGCGGTGGGGGCGGGCGGCCGCGGCAGGGCGCCGGCCTGCCGTCCGGGGCCGCGCAGCCGGGCGTAGGAGTCGGGGCAGAGCACCCGCAGCCGGCCCTCTCCCCGGCCGACCGGGCCGCCGTCCCGGGTGACCTCGGCGCGCACCCGCAGCGAGGCCAGCCGGCCGTGCCGCATCCGGACGTCCTCGCAGCCGACGGCCAGCATCAGCGAGGCCGGCCCGGCGGTGACGGCCAGGCCGGGCAGGCCGGGCCCGTCGAGCGCGTAGGAGAGGTCCTCCATGACGAAGTGGTGGCCGCGCGGCACCCCGAACCCGGCGTGGCCGATCAGCAGCCCGGCCTGCCGGACGGTCTCGGCCAGCAGCACCGGGTCGTGGTAGCGGTCCCCGGGCAGCCGGTAGAAGCCGTGCAGCCGGGGCCACTGGGCGCCGATCAGGAAGTCGTACGGGCCGGTGGCCTGCCAGCCGGTGAGGAAGACCTCGGAGACCGACGCGCGGTGCACCAGGTGCCGGGAGACCGTCCGGTCGTGGAAGTCGTAGCCGGGGGCGCCGCCGGGGCCCGCTCCGGGGCCGGGGTGGGCGTAGGCGCCGTGGGGGTCCGGCTCTACGATCGATGGCATGACTGGCCCCCGCTCCAGGGTGTCGGTCGAGCGGCCGTCATGGACGCCCGAGCAAAACATACATACCACCCGGTTTGTGTTCGGCGACTGGGGGGTGCCCCGGTCGCACAGCCCGGCGTGCTCACGCTACCCGCCCGTGGACTGGGCTGATGCCCCGCAGGGGGACCGCAGACCTTGGGCGGGGGGCCGTCCCCGCTGGACGGCGGGGGAGGCCTAGGCGCTAGATTAGATACCAACCATGCGGTTTCGGTCGCGGCCGTCCGCATGCGAGTGCCGCTCCCCGGAGGGGGCGCGCCGACAACAGCCGGGCGGGGCGGGAATCGCGCCCGGTCGAGTCCGGAGGGGGCCAGTGGTCAAGCAGGAACGGGCTGGGCGGACCCGGCAGGCCGTGCTGCTCGCCGCGGCGGAGACCTTCGCGCAGGTGGGCTTCGAAGCCGCCAGCCTGGTCGACATCAGCCGTCGGGCCGGCGTGAGCAAGGGCGCCCTCTACTTCCACTTCGTGTCCAAGCAGGCCCTCGCCGACGGGGTGCGCTGCGCCTCCGGGCGGGAGGTCGGCTCGGCCGCGCTGCGCGCCCTGCGCGCCGACGGGCCGGCCCTCCAGGGGCTGATCGACTTCTCGCACGAGCTGGCCCGGATGCTGCGCGAGGACGTGGTGGTGCGGGCGGGCGTCCGGCTCGGCCGCCAGGCTCCGCGCCGTGACGACGCCCCGGACGGCCCGCCCGGGCCGCCCGGCCCCGACGCCACCTGGCGCAGCCTCACCGCGGTCGTCCACCGGCTGCTGGACCGCGCCGCCGACGCCGGAGAGCTGTGCTCCGGGGTGGACCGGCGGGCCGCCGCCGAACTGCTCACGGCAGTCGCGGCCGGCCAGGTGCTGCTGGCGGGCGAGGAGGCCGACCGGCCCCGGCCCGAGGCCGTGCGCAGGGTCTGGACGGCCGCGCTGCCCGCCCTGGTGGCGGCCGAGGACCGGGCCGGCTACCGGGTCTGAGCCGGGGCCGGGGTCAGACCTGCCCGGGGTCGGGCACGTGCACGGTCAGGTGCGTGGTCAGACGCGCTCGGCCACGCTCAGCCGGGCGAGCGCGTGCGGCTGGACCAGGCCGGGCAGCAGCAGCATCCACAGGTCGGCCAGCCGCTGGATGAGGTCCTGCCGGTCGGCCAGCACCTGGGAGCTCAGCTGGATCCCGGTGACCGCCCCGGTGATCACCCCGGAGGCCGCGGCCAGGTCGATCCCGGGGTGGAGGTCGCCGGCGTCCCTGGCGTGCTCCAGCAGCTCCCGGACCAGGTCCATCCAGCCCTGGTAGGCCGCGATCTGCGGCTGGGTGAAGCTGCCGTGCTCGATCGTCAGCCGGATGCTGCCGCGCACCAGCGGGTCGTTCTGCAGGGCGCGGGCGAAGGCGTACGCGAGGTCGATCAGGTTCTGCACCGGGCTGTCCGAGGCCGGCGCCCAGCCGGAGATCCAGGCGCCCTGGCCCTCGATGACGGCGAGCGCCAGCTCCTCCTTGGAGCGGAAGTGGAAGTACAGCGCTCCCTTGGTGACGCCGGCGCGGTCCAGGATCTCGGACATCGTCGCGGCGGCGTAGCCCCTCTCGTCGAACACCTCGGCCGCCGCGAGGAGTACCGCCTGGCGGGTCGCCAGCGCGCGGGCCTGCCTGGCCATCGCAGCCTCCCTGGAAAGTTCTGGTACCTCGGCAGCGGCCGATCCTATGGGGGCCGACGGGGTGGCGGAGACATACCGTCCAGTACGCATCCTACCGAGCCGCCGCCGGGCGGGTCCGGCCCGTGACCGGCGGGAAGGCGGGCGGGGCGGTCGCGGCGGCGGCCCGACGCGGGGGGAACGCCCGACGGCCGGTCACCCGAAGGGGGTGACCGGCCGTCGGTGGAAGCCGCGGGCCGTCAGGCGGCCTGCTGCCAGCTGACCGGCGAGTAGTAGGCCGGGCGGCGCTCCAGGCGCTGCCAGTTGGCGATCGGCTCGATCGGCGAGGCGGCGGCCGCCTGCTGCGCGACTGCGGCGCGCGCCATCAGGACGGCGGTCAGGGCGGCGAGTTCCTCGTCGGTGAGGCTGCCGCGGACGATGCGGACGAGCGGTTCGGCGGAAGCGGTCATGTTCTGGTTTCTCCCCCGGTTGCTGTGGTCTGAGGTGGCTCTCGGTGCGGCGTGCCGTGGCGGACAGCGGTGCTACATCGGCGGGTTGCCGTGCTTGCGGCTGGGCAGGTCGGCGTGCTTGGTACGGAGCATGGCCAGGGCGGAGGCGATCACCTGGCGGGTTTCGGCCGGGTCGATGACGTCGTCCACGAGGCCGCGCTCGGCCGCGTAGTACGGGTGCATCAGCTCGCTCTTGTATTCCTTGATCTTCTGGGCGCGCATGGCGTCCGGGTCCTCGGCGGCGTTGATCTCGCGCCGGAAGATGACGTTGGCCGCGCCCTCGGCGCCCATCACGGCGATCTCGTTGGTCGGCCAGGCGTAGGACAGGTCCGCGCCGATGGAGCGGGAGTCCATCACGATGTAGGCGCCGCCGTAGGCCTTGCGCAGGATCAGCGAGATGCGCGGCACGGTGGCGTTGCAGTACGCGTACAGCAGCTTGGCGCCGTGGCGGATGATGCCGCCGTGCTCCTGGTCGACGCCGGGCAGGAAGCCGGGGACGTCGAGCAGGGTGACCAGCGGGATGTTGAAGGCGTCGCACATCTGTACGAAGCGGGCGGCCTTCTCGCTGGCGTTGATGTCCAGCACGCCGGCCAGCGACTGCGGCTGGTTGGCGATGATGCCGGTGACGTGGCCGTCGACCCGGGCCAGCACGCACAGCACGTTGGTCGCCCAGCGCTCGTGGACCTCCAGGAACTCGCCGTGGTCGACGATCTCCTCGATCACCTTGCGCATGTCGTACGGGCGGTTGCCGTCGGCGGGCACCAGGTCCAGCAGGCTGTCGTTGCGCCGCTCGACCGGGTCCTCGCTCATCACGGACGGCGGCATCTCGCGGTTGTTCTGCGGCAGCAGCGAGAGGAGGTAGCGGACCTCCTCGATGCAGGACTGCTCGTCGTCGTAGATGAAGTGGGCCACACCGGAGACGCCGGCGTGCACGTCCGCGCCGCCGAGGCCGTTCTGGGTGATCTTCTCGCCGGTCACGGCCTGGACGACGTCCGGGCCGGTGATGAACATCTGCGAGGTCTCGCGGACCATGAAGACGAAGTCGGTCAGCGCGGGGGAGTACGCGGCGCCGCCGGCGCACGGGCCGAGCATCACCGAGATCTGCGGGATGACGCCGGAGGCCTTGGTGTTGCGCTGGAAGATGCCGCCGTAACCGGCCAGCGCGGTGACGCCCTCCTGGATGCGGGCGCCGGCGCCGTCGTTCAGCGAGACCAGCGGCGCACCGGCCGCGATGGCCATGTCCATGATCTTGTGGATCTTCTGCGCGTGGGCCTCGCCCAGGGCGCCGCCGAAGATCCGGAAGTCGTGCGCGTAGGTGAAGACGGTGCGGCCGTGCACGGTGCCCCAGCCGACGACCACGCCGTCGGTGTGCGGCTTCTTGGCCTCCAGGCCGAAGCCCTGGGCGCGGTGCCGGCGCAGCGGCTCGACCTCGTGGAAGGAGCCCTCGTCGAGCAGCAGCTCGATGCGCTCGCGGGCGGTCAGCTTGCCCTTGGCGTGCTGGGCCTCGGTGGCCTTGTCGCTGGGGCCGCGGCGGACCTTCTCGCGCAGCTCGTGCAGCTCGGCGACCCGGCCGCGGGCGTCGGCCGGGACCTCGGGGACCTCGCCGTCGACCGGCGCCTCATGCACAACCGTCATCTCGAACCACTCCAAGGGTGAGGGAACTGTCCGACAGCCAACGTCTGCTGTGCCCCCGGCCGCCAACCACTTTCTTCACTTATGACTGTACGAGGGGCCGTGCGCTGGTTTCGGCGTCGAATCCGTACAAGGTCGAGTTCGTTTAGCTGTCAGGCCTGTACAGAAGCGGTCGGGTCGAGGTGGAAGCGCTCGGTGATCGTTCGAATACCGGGGGTTGTCGGGCAGATGATGGTCCGATGATCTGAGCGTGAATAAAAGCGCAGGTCAGGGCCGTCTCCTAGGAGGGTAAGCCGGTCCTCTGGGGCGTCGCTCAAGGTCCGCTCAAGCCAGGGGCCCGGACAGCCGCCATTCGTGTGAGGGGCCCGGTAGTCGTAGGGAAGCGCCAAAAACACCACAGCCCACCCGGGGCTGTTCGGGTGGGCTGTTGGAGGGAGCGCGCGAACCGCTCCGATCAGCTCCTGTGGCCCTCGCCAGGCTCGTCCCGGTCGCGCAGCTCCCGCTCCCGGCGGCGGAGGTCGGCCTCCCACTGCTTGAGCATGTCCTCGTGATCGTTGTCGCTCTTCTTCAACGAGGCGAGGAATTCCGGGTCGTCGTCCGGCGCCGTCGGCCGCCCGCCGCGCGCGGCCGGCCCGCCGGGACGGCCCGCGGCGCCGTCGGCGGCCGGGTGCCCCGGGAAGCCGTCGGCAGCGGCGGTCCGCAGGAAGCCGCGCTGCTTGCCGGCGATCAGCCAGGCGATCGGGCCCAGCGGCGGGAACAGCAGCACGATGAGCACCCACACCACCTTCGGCAGGTGCTTCACCTCGTCCTCGGGCGTGGTCAGGCAGTCGATGAACGCCCAGACCCAGAGTGCGAGCGGAAGGACGATGGTCAGCAGAATCCGCAACATGGCTGCGATCTCCCCCCAGCGGGCGTCGGCGCCGGGCGCCTACCCGGGCCCTTGACGCAAGCCAGGCTATCTGGTGGCGGATACTGACTGGCATGGCATACGACGATCTCCGCTCGTTTCTCCGGGCCCTCGACCGAGAGGGCGACCTCAAGCGCATCAAGGCCGAGGTGGATCCCCACCTGGAGATCGGCGAGATCGTCGACCGGGTGCAGAAGGCCAAGGGGCCGGCCCTGCTCTTCGAGAACGTCAAGGGCGCGTCGATGCCGCTCGCGATGAACGTCTTCGGCACCGAGCGGCGCCTGGCCAAGGCGCTCGGCCTCAAGGGCCCGGAGGACATCTCCGACAAGATCGCCGGCCTGCTCAAGCCGGAGCTCCCGCAGGGCTTCACCGGCTTCCGGGACGCCTTCGGCAAGCTCGCCTCGATGGCGCACGTCCCGCCGCGTAACGTGAAGTCCGGCGACGCCCCGGTCCACGAGGTCGTGCTCACCGGCGACGACGTCAACCTGGACGAGCTGCCCGCGCTCTTCACCTGGCCGCTGGACGGCGGCTCCTTCTTCAACCTGGGCCTGACCCACACCAAGGACCCGGACAGCGGCGTCCGCAACCTGGGCCTCTACCGGCTCCAGCGGCACGACCGCCGGACCATCGGCATGCACTGGCAGATCCACAAGGACAGCCGCAACCACTACGCGGTCGCGGCCAAGCGGGGCGAGCGGCTGCCGGTCGCGATCGCCTTCGGCTGCCCGCCGGCCGTCACCTACGCCGCCACCGCGCCGCTGCCCGGGGACATCGACGAGTACCTCTTCGCCGGCTTCGTCGCCGGGGAGCGGGTGCGGATGGTCGACTGCAAGACCGTGCCGCTCCAGGTCCCGGCCGACGCCGAGGTGGTCCTGGAGGGCTGGCTGGAGCCCGGCGAGATGCTGCCCGAGGGCCCGTTCGGTGACCACACCGGCTTCTACACCCCGCAGGAGCCCTTCCCGGCGCTCACCATCGACTGCGTGACGATGCGCCGCCGTCCGCTCCTCCAGTCGATCGTGGTCGGCCGCCCGCCGACCGAGGACGGCCCGCTGGGCAAGTTCACCGAGCGGTTCTTCCTGCCGCTGCTGAAGATCATCATCCCGGACATCGTCGACTACGACCTGCCCGAGGCCGGCGGCTTCCACAACTGCGTGATCGTCTCGATCGACAAGAAGTACCCCAAGCACGCCCAGAAGACGATGCACGCGATCTGGGGCGCGCACATGATGTCGCTGACCAAGCTGATCATCGTGGTGGACGCCGACTGCGACGTCCACGACTACCGGGAAGTCGCCTGGCGGGCCTTCGGCAACGTCGACTACAGCCGGGACCTGACGGTCGTCGAAGGCCCCGTGGACCACCTCGACCACGCCTCCTACCAGCAGTTCTGGGGCGGCAAGGCCGGAATCGACGCCACCCGCAAGCTGCCCGAGGAGGGCTACACCCGGGACGGCGGCTGGCCCGAGATGGTGTCCTCGGACCCGGAGACGGCCGCACTGGTGTCGCGCCGCTGGAAGGAGTACGGGCTGTGAGCAGCACCGCCGCTGTCGAGACCCCCGGGCGCACCAAGGCCTTCCTGCGCCTGGTGATGATCGAGCACTCGGTCTTCGCCCTGCCCTTCGCCTACATCGCCGCGCTGACCGCCATGTTCCTCGCCGACAAGCGGGTGCACTGGGGCGAGCTGTTCGTCGTCACGGTGTGCATGGTCGGCCTGCGGACCTTCGCGATGGCCGCCAACCGGATCATCGACCGCGAGATCGACGCCCGGAACCCGCGCACCGCCTCGCGCGAACTCGTCACCGGCGCGGTGTCGTTGAGGACCGCGTACGTCGGCTCGGCCGTCGCGCTGGTGGTCTTCCTCGGCGCCGCGGCGATGCTCAACCCGCTCTGCCTGGCGCTCGCCCCGGTCGCCGTGGTGCCGATGGTGGTCTACCCGTACGGCAAGCGGTTCACCGACTTCCCGCAGGCGATCCTCGGCCTGGCCCAGGCGATGGGCCCGGTCGGCGCCTGGCTCGCGGTGACGGGCACCTGGTCGTGGGAGGCCGTCGTCCTGGGCGTCGCGGTCGGCATCTGGATCGGTGGGTTCGACCTGATCTACGCCTGCCAGGACGTCGAGTCCGACCGGCACGGCAAGGTGCGCTCGGTCCCGGCCCGGTTCGGCATCCCGGCGGCCATCCGGGGCGCACGGGTGTGCCACCTCCTGACCACGCTGCTGCTGGGCTGGTTCGGGGTCCTCACCCACGCGGGCCCGGCCTTCTGGGTCGGCCTGGCGGTCGTCGCGGGCGCGTTCGTCTACGAGCACACCATCGTCAAGCCGAACGACCTGTCGAAGCTCAACCGGGCCTTCTTCCAGACCAACGGCTTCGTGGGCATCTCGCTGTTCTGCTTCGCCCTGCTGGACCTGGTGATCCGCGGCCTCGGCACCTGATCCCGACCGGCCGACGAGGACGCCCGGGATCAAGCGGGCGGCGGCGTGGCCTGGCAGACGACGACGAGTTCGAGCCGGGGGACGAGGTAGTAGGCGACCAGGCCCCCGGCGACGTCGAGGTACCGCATGGGTTCGCCGCTGCCCTCGTACCGGGTGCCGTCCAGGAAGAGCGCCTCGGCTGCCCGGACCAGTTCGGCGGCCTTCTCCTCGACGGCCGTGAGGAAACCGGCGGGCGCCCCGCCGACGACGTGTTCCTCGCTGGGCAGGTACTCCCAGCTCCAGCTCACCCGTTCACCACCGAGAAGGCGGACCGGTAGATCGCGGCCACCTCGGTGGCGTGCCGCCGGCACTCCTCGACGGTCGCCGCGTGATTGGCGAGGTAGTTCGCCCGGTGGTAGGCGCTCGCCGTGGCCGGGACCCGCTCGATCTCCACCATGGCGGCCCAGTGGGCGACGAACGCGCGGATGGGGTTGATGCTGCCCGCCTCGATGGCCGCGGCCATGGCCCTGGTCTGCCCCTCCACCATGTCCGGGAGCCGGCCGGAGGCCACGACGGCGAGAGCGGCCTTGAGCGCGGCAGGGGACTTCTCGGGCCGTGGGATGAGTTCTGCTCCGTCGGACACCGGCTGGCTCACGGGGCGCTCCTCTCGTCTGGTCCGAGCGTACTCGTCGCCGGGCGGCCGGTTCGGCGGAACAGTGCCGAGTGGTCCGTCGCCCAGGTGCGGAAGCTGCGGGCCGGGTGCCCGGTGAGGTCCTGGACGGTGGTCGTCGCCGGCTGCGGACCGGCGACGCGGGCGTGGACGAAGTCCAGCGCGCGGTCGACGTCCGCCGGCGTGCGGCCGGTGGCGAGCATCCGCCGGCGGGCGGCCTCGCGGGGGATCTCCTCCCACGTCACGGGGCGGTCGGCGGCCTCGCCGATGATGCCCACCTGCTCGGCCTGGGTGGGCGATTCCGGGCCGGTGAGCAGGTACCGGGCGCCGTCGTGGCCGTCCTCGACCAGGGCCCGCACCGCCACCGCCGCGATGTCCCGCTCGTCCACCGGGTTCAGCCCGGCGCCGCCGCCGTAGCCCCGGACCACGCCGACGGTCCGGATCTCCTCCGCCCAGCGCAGGGCGTCGGCGAACCCGTGCGCCCGCAGCACCGTGTGCCGCACGCCGCTCCGGACGAGCAGCGCCTCGACCTCGGCCTCCGGCTGCCCGGGAACGTCCGGTACGGCCGCCGAGGAGAGCAGCACCACCCGCCCGGCCTCCCGGGCCAGCACGCCCAGGGCGTCCGCCGCCCCGTCGGCGGTCGGGAACGGCCAGCCGAGCAGTACCGCGCCGGCGCCCTGCGCGGCCGCCTCCAGGGCCGCCGGGGCGAGGAGGTCCCGCCCGGTCAGCGTGCGCACCCGCGTCCCGCCGGCCGCGAGCTGCAGCCCGACGTGCCGTCCGACCGTCCCCGGGACGCCGACCGCCAGTACGGCCGACGCGTCGTCAACTCGCTTTTCTGTCATGCCTCGAACGTAAACGAGGAACATGAGACGCCCAATGCGCGCGGGTCTCCGGTCCATGCGTCATCGTCTACCCGGCGCGAACCGACTCCCGCACGCCCCCCGATGCTTCGAGCGCCCGCAGCGCCCGCAGCGCCCGCAGCGCCCGGGGTGGCCGCAGCGCCCGCGCACCGGAGTCCAAACGGGGTCAGTTGTGCAGGAAGCCCTCCAGCGAGGTGGCCAGGGCGACCGGGGCCTCGTACATCGGGTAGTGCCCGCTGCCGCCGAGCTCCTCCAACTCCGCGTTGGGGTAGTGGGTGAGCCAGGTGCCGTGCATGACCTCGGTGGTCAGGGCGAGGTCGTGCTCGCCGACGATCACCTTCACCGGCACCGGGTTGCCGCTGATCCGGCGTTCCAGGTCGGCGGTGGCCCAGTCGCGGACGTAGCGGCCGAAGGCCTCGGGCGTGGACAGCCGCAGGGACTGGTCGACCATCCGGTCCAGCCAGACCCGGCCGGCCCGTCGGCCGGTGACCAGGTCGAGGATCGCGAACCTCTTCTCCCGGTCCTCGGCGGCGCCGTAGAACAGCGCCTCGCCGGCCTCGTCGAGCGGGTAGGCCCCGGCCGGCACCGGGGCCAGGCCCACCAGCTTGCGCACCCGCTGCGGGGCCTCGGCGAGCACCTGCTGGGCGGCCTTGCCGCCCATCGAGTGGCCGACCACCGAGAAGCGGTCCCAGCCGAGCTGGTCGGCCAGGGCGAGCGCGTCGGAGGCGATCTCGGCGAGCGTGTAGCTGCCGGGGACGTCCTTGCGCTCGCCGTAGCCGCGGTAGTCGAGGAAGGCGTAGCCGAAGGCGTCGCCGTCGAGGTAGTCGAGGAAGGGGCCCCAGCCCGCGCTGGTGCCGAACCAGTCGTGGAGGACCAGGACGTGGTGGTCGCCGGTGCCGATCGAGCGGTGAGGGATCGTCATGCCCTCGGTCGTTCCCCGCGGACCGCCCGTCCGAACGGCCGGTCCGCCGCCGTGTCCGGTCCGGTTCAGGCCGGGGGCCGTCGGGCGAAGGCCGGGGCGTGCTCGGGGCGCGGGCCGAAGGCGACCATGCGGGACACCAGCACCGGGAAGCCGGGGACGTGGCGGGCGAGCAGCACCAGGCCCCGCGGCGGGCCGACCCGGCGGCCGGTGAGGACGGGCTCGAACATCGCGCGGTGCAGGAGCCGCTGGAACCGCTGCATGACGACGGTCGGCCACCGCCGGCGGTGCTGGACCCGGGCCAGGGCCGCGACCGTCGGACGGCCGCGCCGCAGCGGTTCGGCGAGCAGGGTGGCGGCGGCGACGGCGTCCTGGATGGCGAGGTTGATGCCCACCCCGCCCGCCGGGGACATCGCGTGGGCGGCGTCGCCGATCAGCAGCAGCCCGTCCGCGTACCAGCGGTCGAGCCGGTCGAGCCGGACGTCGAGCAGGTGGACGTCGTCGAGGCTCGCCAGCCGGTCGACCCGGTCCGCGTACTGGGGCAGCAGCGCGGCGATCCGCTCGCGGAAGCGGGCGACGCCCTCGGCGCGCAGCTGCGGGTCGGTGCCCTTGGTGCGGAAGTAGGCGATCTGGAAGTAGTCCGCCCGGGCGAAGCTCAGCGCCATGTCGCCGGCGCCGAAGCCGGGGACGAGGCTGGGCGGTGCCGCCTGTTCGCGGGCGTGCCGGGGGAGCCGGAACCACCAGGTGTCGAAGGGCACGGGGTGCTCCCTGGGCACCAGCCCGGACTCCCGGCGCAGGGTGGAGTGCCGGCCGTCGGCGGCGACGGTGAGCGCGGCGCGCAGCTCGCCCTCCTCGCCGTCCCGGGTGCGGTAGCGCACGCCGGCCACCCGGCCGCCCTCCCGGATCAGGCCGGTGGCCTCGGTGTCCATCCGGACGGTGAAGGCGGGTTCCCGCCGGGCTTCCTCGACCAGGAAGTTCAGCAGGTCCCACTGCGGGATCATCGCGATGTGGTCGTAGGGCGCCCGCAGCCGCTCGTAGGCGCTCAGGGCGACCGGGCCGACGCCGGGCACGGTCACCACCAGGTTGCCGAGCCGGCTCTGCGGCAGGGCGGCGAACCTGCGGCCGAGGCCGAGTTCGTCCATCAGCCGCAGGGTGGAGGCGTGGACGGTGTCGCCGCGGAAGTCGCGCAGGAAGTCCCCGTGCTTCTCCAGCACCGTCACCTCGACGCCCGCGCGGGCCAGCAGCAGGCCCAGCATCATTCCGGCCGGACCGCCCCCGGAGATCACGACGCTCATGGTTCTCCCCTTCCGGTGTTCGATCGATCACTGTCGGTGTGGAACCTTCATTAACAGGCTCTATGGAACCGTCTCAGGTGTCAAGTAGTACGATGCTTCACATGAAGGAGCTGGTGGATGCCGCGCTGGTGGCGGCCAAGGAGCGGGACCGGGACGTCGCCGACGTCCCGCTGACGGCGATCGCCGCGGCTGCCGGCATCTCCCGCAGCACGCTGCTGCGCCGTCTCGGCGGCTCGCGGGCCGCGCTGGACGAGGCCGTCCGCCAGGCGGGGGTCGACCCGGGCGGACGGCCGCCGGTGCGCGAGCGCGCGATCGAGGCGGCGGCGCGGCTGGTGGCCGAACGCGGCCTGGGCGGGGTCACCCTGGACGCGGTGGCGGACCGCGCCGGGTGCTCGCTGCCCAGCCTGCACACCGTCTTCGAGGGGCGGGACGGCCTGCTCGCCGCCGTCTTCGAGCGGCACTCCGCGCTGCCCGCCCTGGGGGCCCTGGCCGCCGACCCGCCGGAGAGCCTGGAGGACACCGTCCGGGCGCTGCACGCCACCTTCGCCGAGGCCTTCGTGCACGAGCCGCGGATCGTCCCGGCCGTCTTCGCCGACCTGCTCGGCCGGCCGGACGGCCCCGCCGCCCGGGTGATGTCCGCCAACCTGTCCCGGGCGATCGACGACTTCGAGCGGCTGCTGCTGCCGCACGTACGGGCCGGCCGGCTGAGACCGCTGCCCGTCGTGGTGCTGGTCCAGCTGCTGGTCGGCCCGCTGCTCAACCACGCCCTGATGCGGCCGGTGCTGGACCCCGCCCTGGGCGTCGAACTGCCGTCGCCGGACGAGACGGTCGAACTGTTCGTCGAGGCCTACCTGCGGGCGGTCACCCTCCCCGGGGCGGAAACCGGAAGCCCGACCCCGACCCCGCCCCCGACCCCGCCTCCGACCTGAGAAGAACCGTGACCGGCGGGCTCCGGCGCCCGGTCAGTCCAGGCTGAGCCGGTCGCCGACGCGCAGCCGGCCCGGGGCGGCGACCTCGGCGAGCGCGTCCAGCCGCCCGTCGTGGGCGTGCACGACGGCCTTGAGGATCTCGGGCGCGTGCGGCAGGCCGGGCTGCGGGGCGCCGGTCATCGCGCAGCGCTCGCTGGAGGTGACGAAGGCGAGCCGGGCGCTGCCCGGGGCCTCGCCGCGGGCCTGCCGGCCGAACCAGGCGTCCTCGACGAACGGCGGGGTGCCGGGCGGGGTGCGCAGCACGATGTTGGGCCGGAAGCGGCGCTCGTCGACCACGGCGAAGGGGACGGCTTCGCGGACCCAGTCCAGGGTGGCGGTGGTGAGCAGGCTGACCGGCAGCCGGTCGAAGTGTGAGACGGCGTCCTCGCGGGCGAGTTCGACGTCCTCGCGTTGGAGGTAGGCGCGCAGGAAGGCGGCCGGCCGGTCGACCGGCCGGCCGAGCGGGTCGAACAGCTCGGGCCCGTCGAGCCGGTGGCCGAGGCGGGCGGAGAGGCGGAGCAGGCCGTCCATCCGGCGGAAGCGGCGGGTGTTCTTGCCGGAGCCGAGCTTCCCGGACGCGTCGCGGACGGCGTAGAGGCGGTCGCCGGCCAGGCCGCGCCCGTCCACCTCGACGGAGTCGAGCCGCTCGCCGCCGGTGGACTTCACGGGGTAGCGCCAGATTCGCTCGATCACTCCGATGATCTCAGCCATGGGCGGACAGCGTACTGGCGCCACCGGGGGATGGTCTAGACCAAGTACCGTACCGGCGGGGGCGGTCGGGCGCTGCCGGCCGCAGGCACCGGGGCGGTTCAGCCCAGCCGGGCCACCGCCCGTACCGGCGCGCCGTCCGCCGCGACCAGGCGCAGCGGGAACAGCGAGACCGCCACCGGCAGGCCGGCCTCCTGTGCCTCCAGCAGTACCCGCAGGTCGGTCAGGTTCTCGGCGATCACCCCGCCGCCGGGCGCCCCCAGCAGCACCCGGTGCGCGGCGAGCGACGGCTCGTCCGCGGTGTCCGGATCGTGCTCGTCGGTGAGGTCGGCGAGCAGCGCCGCCACCGCGGGGTCGCCCGGGCCCGGATCGGGGGTCGGATCGACGCTGAGCGCGTCCACCCCGACGGTCAGCACCCCGGCGGCGACGATCGCCTCGGCGGCCTCCGGGGTCAGGCTGGGGTGGGCCAGGTAGGCGTCGGTGCCCCAGTGCCGGGCCCAGCCGGTGGCCAGCAGCAGGACGGTGCCCTCGCCGGACTCCGCGGCCCGCTCCAGCGCGGGTGCCAGCAGTTCGGGGGTGACGGCCGCCCGGGGCTCCAGCCCGCGCAGGTCGGCGAGCACGGCCGGCCCGGTGAACCGCTCCAGCGGCAGCCCGTCCAGGGTCGGCCAGGTGACGTCCACGTGGTACGGCGCGTCGACGTGCGTGCCGGACTGCGAGCCGAGGTGCAGGGCGAGGACGTTCACCCCGGCGGTGGCGGTGGTGAGAGCGGGTTCCAGCAGGACGGCCGGATCGCCGGGGTAGACCGGCATCGCGGTGGTCACCTGATGGGTGAGGTCGACGAGGGTCGCTGCCATGCGCCCATCCTCCCAGGGGTCGGGGGCCCGTGGGGCGCCTCCCGGCCCGCCCGGGACGAACGCGCAGGTGGGGCCGGGATAGAAATGCCCCATGGGAACTGCGAAGCGTCAGCCGTGGGTGGTCGGGGTCTCGGGTGCGTCGGGGACGCCGTACGCGGCGTCGGTGATCCGAGGGCTGCTGGCCGCCGGTGAGGCGGTGGACCTGGTCGTCAGCCGGGCCGCCCGGCTCACCATCCTGGACGAGACCGGCATCTCCTTCCGGGACGCCCACTGGCGCGCCGACCTGGCCGCCTGGCTGGGCGTCGAGGGCCCGGAGGACGGCCTGGACGACGTCCGCTACTGGTCCGCCGGGGACTTCGCCGCGGGCCCGTCCAGCGGCTCGTACCCCGCGAAGGGCATGCTGGTGGTGCCCGCGACCACCGGCGCGGTGGCCGGGATCGCGCTCGGCCTGAGCAAGGACCTGTTGCAGCGCGTCGCCAGCGTCACCCTCAAGGAGCGCCGTCCGCTGGTCGTGTGCGTGCGCGAGACGCCACTCAACGGGGTGACGTTGAAGCACCTGGTGGAACTCGACGCGCAGGGCGCGGTCGTGCTGCCCGCTTCGCCCGGTTTCTACGCCGGCGGCTCCACCGTGCGCGAACTCGTGGATTTCGTGGCCGGACGGGTGCTGGACGCCGTCGGCGTACCGCATTCCCTGTACCTGCGCTGGGAAGGGGAGTTGGGGGCGGCGGCCCGCCGGACGGGCGGCGGGGACGGCGAATCGGCTGAGGGGGAGTAAGGAGACCGGGGGCGGGAGAGTATCTTCTCTGCGATATCCGGGTCGTTCGGTGCATGGCGCCTTTGAATCCGGATAATGATCTGTGGGTCTGGAGAGGTTCGGAAGGACGCGGACGGTATATGGACACGGTGGACAGACAGCTCATCCAGGCGCTCCGGGAGAACGGCCGCGCGTCCTACGCCGAGCTGGGCCGGTTGGTCGGACTCTCCGGCCCGAGCGTCACGGACCGCATCAACCGGCTGGAGCAGGCCGGGGTCATCACGGGGTACCGCGCGACGGTCAACCCGGCCTCGCTCGGCTTCGGCGTCACGGCCCTGATCGGCCTTCAACTCACGGACGCCGCGGACCACGAGGACGTCGCGCACCGGCTCAAGGACCTCAACGAGGTCGAGGACTGCTGGTTCATCGCCGGCGACGACTCCTACATGCTCAAGGTCCGGGTGGCCGACGTGGCCGGCCTGGAATCGGTGGTGAAGCGGATCTCCGGCACCAAGGGCGTGGCCCGGACCCGCACCACCGTCGTACTCTCCACGAAGTGGGAGAACCGGGTGAGCGAGCTCCCTCCCGAAGGAGAGTGACGTATGGCACTGGTCGGTCTGGAGGAGCTGCGCGCGGCTCGGCAGCGGATCACGGGGGTCGCCGTGCGTACCCCGCTGGTTCCCGCCCCCTGGGCGTCCGAGGGGGAGCGGCGGCTCTGGCTGAAGCCCGAGAACCTCCAGCCGACCGGGGCCTTCAAGACCCGCGGCGCCTACAACCGGCTGGCCGCGCTGACCGCGGACGAGCGGGCCCGCGGCGTGGTCGCCCAGTCCAGCGGCAACCACGCGCAGGCGGTGGCGTACGCGGCGGGGCTGCTCGGCATCAAGGCCGTGATCGTGATGCCGGACACCTCCCCGGCGGTGAAGGTGGAGGCCACCCGGGCGTTCGGCGCCGAGGTGTTCCTGGTGTCGCCGGAGGAACGGGACACCCTGCCCGGCGAGCTGGCCGAGCGGCACGGCTACGTCTGGGTGCCGCCGTACGACGACCCGTTCATCATCGCGGGCCAGGGCACGGTCGGCCTGGAGATCGCCGAGGACGCCCCCGCCGGGCTGGACACCGTCCTGGTGCCGGTCAGCGGCGGCGGCCTGATCGGCGGCACGGCGGCGGCGCTCAAGCTGACCCGCCCGGGCATCCGGGTGATCGGCGTGGAGCCCGAACTGGCCGCCGACGCGCAGGCGAGCCTGCGTTCCGGCCGCCGGGTCGCCTGGCCCGTCGCCGACACCTACCGCACCATCGCGGACGGCCTGCGCACCCCGTCCGTCGGCGTGCTGCCCTACGAGCACATCACCGCCTACGTGGACGACATCGTCACCGTCACCGAGGACGAGATCCGCGCCACCGTCGCCCTGCTGGCCCGCCGCGGCCGGCTGGTCGCCGAGCCCTCCGGCGCCGTCGCCCCGGCCGCCTACTTCCACCGCGCCGCCGAGACCGGGGGCCGGACGGTGGCCGCCGTGGTCAGCGGCGGGAACATCGAACCGGGTCTGCTCGCGGAGCTGCTGTCCGCATAGGCGTAACCTCGTTCCGGCAAGGATTCGAATGTCGGAGGAGGCGGGTCACCGCATGGACGCAGGGCTGAAGCGCGAGCTGGAGGCGAAGGTCTACGCGGGTGAGCGGCTGACCCGCGAGGACGGGATCGCGCTCTACGAGAGCGACGACCTGGCCTGGCTGGGCGGGCTGGCCCACCACGTGCGGACGACGAAGAACGGCGACGTCGTCCACTTCAACGTGAACCGCCACCTCAACATGACGAACGTGTGCAACGCGTCCTGCGCGTACTGCTCGTTCCAGCGCAAGCCGGGCGAGAAGGACGCGTACACGATGCGCATCGAGGAGGCCGTCCGGCTCGCCAAGGCGATGGAGGTCGACTCCCTCACCGAGCTGCACATCGTCAACGGCCTGCACCCGACACTGCCGTGGCGCTACTACCCGCGCTCGCTGCGGGAGCTGAAGGCGGCGCTGCCGAACGTCTCGCTGAAGGCCTTCACCGCCACCGAGATCCACTGGTTCGAGAAGATCAGCGGCCTGTCGGCCGACGAGATCATGGACGAGCTGATCGACGCCGGCCTGGAGTCGCTGACCGGCGGCGGCGCGGAGATCTTCGACTGGGAGGTCCGCCGGCACATCGTCGACCACGACACCCACTGGGAGGACTGGTCGCGGATCCACCGCCTCGCGCACAGCAAGGGCCTCAAGACGCCCGCCACCATGCTGTACGGCCACATCGAGGAGCCCCGCCACCGGGTGGACCACGTGCTGCGGCTGCGTGAGCTGCAGGACGAGACCGGCGGCTTCCAGGTCTTCATCCCGCTGCGCTACCAGCACGACTTCCACGACTCCAAGGACGGCGTCGTGCGCAACAAGCTGATGGCCCGTACCGAGATGGCCACCGGGGCCGAGGCGCTGAAGACCTTCGCGGTCTCCCGGCTGCTCTTCGACAACGTCCCGCACGTCAAGGTCTTCTGGGTGATGCACGGCGTCGCCACCGCCCAGCTGGCGCTCAGCCACGGCGCGGACGACATGGACGGCTCGGTGGTCGAGTACAAGATCACCCACGACGCGGACAACTTCGGCACCCCGAACAAGCTCGGCCGCGAGGACCTGCTCGGCCTGATCCGGGACGCCGGCTTCCGCCCGGTCGAGCGCAACACCCGCTACGAGATCATCCGCGAGTACGAGGGCCCGGACCCGACGCGCCGCGAGTCCCCGCAGGCAATGCGCCTCTGACCTGCGACTTTCCCCTCCGCCCGGGCCGCACTCCGGCCCGGGCGGCAGTGTCTTCACGGCCTCCGCACGCGACCCGGGTTTACCAACGGGTACGGCGTTTGGCAGGATCGATGGCATGTCCGGTTCCCATCGCGCCACCGAGTACCAGCCGTACGAGCCGATGCAGGAGCCGGTGTACGGGGTGCCGCAGCAGTCGCACGAGGCGCCGTACGGCACGTATGACGCGTACCGGCCGTACCCGCAGCCGGTCCCGCCGGAGTACGGCCAGAGCGTGTACCAGGCCTACGAGCAGCCCTACGAGCCCTACGGGCAGGCGTTCGAGCAGCCCTACGAGCAGTCACCGGACCAGGCGTTCGGGCAGCAGCCGCACGGGCAGGCCCCCGGCGGGTACTTCGAGGCGTACGACCAGCCGTTCCAGGCATCCGGGCCGGCGCCGGAACCGGCCGCCCACGAGCCCCGGCACGCCCGCCACGCGGCCGCGCCCCACGCGGCCGAGCCCGTGTCCTACGCAGCCGCGCCCGTGCCAGAGCCCTACGCAGCCGCGCCCGTGCCGGAGCCCTACGAGCCCGTGCCCTACGAGCCGGAGCCCCTCGCCCCGGTCGTGCCCCTCGCCTCCGTCGAGGGCGGCCGGGCGGCTGCCCGGGGCCGGCGGCGCAAGGTGAAGCAGAAACGTCACGGCAAGGCCGTGATGGCCAGTACCGCGCTGCTGGTCGCGGCCGCCGCCGGCTGGTACACCGTCGGCCAGGACGACGCCAAGCCCGGCCTCGCCGCCGCCGACGGCCCCGGGCCGAACGGCGTCAGCAAGCCCGACCAGCCCACCCCGGCCCCCGCCGTCGTGCAGGCCGCCGTCGACCGGCAGGCCGCCGCCCCGGCCGCGGCCCGCGGCCAGGCCCGCCAGGACGGCTCCGTCGCCGCGATACCCGGCCTCGGCGCCTCCTTCACCGCGAAGATCCCCGCCGAGACCAGCCAGGTCGTGGTCGCCTCCGGCGCGGACCGCAACACCGACAAGAACGCCGTCGTGCTCTGGACCCGCACCCCCGAGGGCCGCTGGCTGGCCGGTGAGACCTGGCAGGGCCACAACGGCAAGAACGGCTGGACCGCCGACCACAACGAGGGCGACCTGCGCAGCCCGATCGGTGTCTTCGAGCTCACCGACGCGGGCGGCCGCAAGGACGACCCCGGCAGCAAGCTCCCGTACGACAAGGACCCGAGCTTCGTGGTCTCCGGCACGGGCTTCTTCGGCGACCAGCTGGCCGGCTCCTTCGACTACGTGGTCGCGATCAACTACAACCGCGTCGCCGGCAAGTCCCCGCTCGACGCGCGCCGCCCGATGGGTGCCAAGAAGGGCGGCGGCATCTGGCTCCACGTGGACCACGACGGCCCGACCCACGGCTGCGTGTCGATCCCCGAGGACAAGATGGCCCAGCTGATCCGTACCCTGGACCCGGCCGCCCACCCGGTCATCGTGATGGGCGACACGGCCACGCTGGCCGCCTGACCCCGGCCCGCACGCGACCCGGGCCCCCCAAGGGCCCTTGTCGATCCCCTACAGATCATGGGCACGGATCCTGTCGCCGGTCGTGCCCCGCTGACCAGCGGGTAACCCGGTTCCATGGCAGCATGAGCGGTTCGCGCATTGTGGCACTCGGCCACTACCAGCCCCCGAAGGTCCTCTCCAACGACGACCTGTCGGCGCTCGTCGACACCGACGACGAGTGGATCCGCACCCGGGTGGGCATCCGTACCCGGCACATCGCCGAGGGGGAGAGCCTGGTCGACCTCGCCACCGAGGCCGCGCAGAAGGCACTCGCCAACAGCGGCCGGACGGCGGACGAGATCGACCTCGTCGTGGTCGCCACCTGCACCGCGATCGAGCGCAGCCCCAACACCGCCGCCGCCGTGGCCGCCCGGCTGGGCGTGCGCGCACCGGCCGCGTACGACATCAACACGGTCTGCTCCGGCTTCTCGTACGCCCTGGCCACCGCCGACCACGCGATCCGGGCCGGCGCGGCGCGGCGCGCGCTGGTGATCGGCGCCGAGCGGATGTCCGACACGCTCGACTGGACCGACCGCTCCACCTGCGTGATCTTCGGCGACGGCGCGGGCGCCGCGGTGGTCGAGGCCCAGGAGGACGGCGCCGAACCCGGCATCGGGCCGGTGGTCTGGGGCTCGGAGCCGGAGCGGGGGGACGCCGTGGTGATCACCGGCTGGGACCCGGTGATCAGCCAGCAGGGCCAGTCGGTGTTCCGGTGGGCCACCACCCAGCTCGCGCCGCTGGCGCGGCAGGCCTGCGAGCGGGCCGGGATCGACCCGGCCGAGCTGAAGGGCTTCGTGCCGCACCAGGCCAACCTGCGGATCATCGACGCGATCGCCGGCAAGCTGGGCCTGGTCGACGCGGTGGTGGCCCGGGACGTGGTCGAATCCGGCAACACCTCGGCCGCCTCGATCCCGCTGGCCTTCTCCAAGCTGGTCGAGCGCGGCGAGCTCTCGCCCGGCGACCCGGTCCTGCTGTTCGGCTTCGGCGGCGGCCTGGCCTACGCCGGCCAGGTCGTGCGCTGCCCGTAGGACGGCCCGCAGAACCCCTCCCCAGGGCCCCGCGAAGGCCCCACGAAGCGACACATGCCGGTGGGGGGGGCCCCCGAAAGAGGTGGCCCCCCCCCCGGAAGTGGGGCGCGCCCGCGGCACGGCGGGGGGACACCCCCCACGGCA